>NZ_JBYSXE010000040.1:0-37805 GCF_058781925.1 Sphingobium sp. FW306-1B-F04DB
CACCATGCCCCCGCCGCCGATCTCCCCTGGTCGATGCAGGCCGCAGCTCCCCCGCATGGCGGGCACCATCGCGCGATCGGCCCCGACCGCGTCGCCGCGATCGCCACCGCGCGCGGCATCGGCCCCGGCTGGACGATGGTGCTGCCCACCGCCCCCGGCGCGCCATGGCTCGTCACCGATGCCAGCCCGCGCACCGCCGACACGCGCGTGCTTTATATCGACGCCGCAACCGGCAAAATACTGCAGGACGCGCGCTGGGCCGATTTCGGCAAGGGTGCCAAAGCGATCGAATGGGGCATCGCGGTCCATCAGGGCGAGCAATATGGCGAGCCCAATCGCCTCATCATGCTCATCGGCTGCATCGCCGTCCTGCTGCTCGCGATCAGCGCGCCCGTGCTCTGGTGGAAGCGCCGCTTCGCCATCCCGCCGGCCGCGCGCGATCCCGCGAAAACGCGCGGAGTGGCGGCGATCATGCTCGTGCTCGGCGCGCTCTTCCCCCTCACCGGCGCGACGATGGTCGCGGCGCTGCTGGGCGAATGGCTGTGGAACAGACGGCGCAAAAGGTCGCATTTTGCAACCTGACACGGCCGGCGCTATCCTCTCCGACAAAACATACCGGAGAGGATGCCATGACGCTCGAGACGCACGACCGCGCGCAGTTCACCGCGATGGAGAATGGCACGCAGGAAGACTGGATGAAGATCGCCAGCCATTTCGGCCCCTTTGCGGCCAATGGCGGCAAGCGCGTGCTCGACCATCTTCGTCTGCTCGAGGGCGATTATGGCGGCTTTCCAGTCGACCGGATGCAGCATTCGCTCCAGACCGCGACGCGCGCGCATCGCGACGGGCGCCCCGACGACTATGTCGTGATGGCGCTGATCCACGACATCGGCGATACGCTGGGCGCCTATAACCATCCCGACATCGCCGCGGCGATCATCAAGCCCTTCGTCTCGGAGGAGCTCCATTGGATCACCGCGCAGCACGGCATCTTCCAAGGCTATTATTTCTTCCACTATCTCGGCATGGACCGCGACCTGCGCGAACAATATCGCGGCCACCCGCATTTCGAGGCATGCGCGGAATTCTGCGAGAAATACGACCAGTCGGCCTTCGATCCCAATTACGAGAGTGCGCCCTTGAGCTTCTTCGAGCCGATGGTGATGAAGCTGTTCGAACGCCCCCGCCAGAGCATCTACGCCAAGGCGCTCGACGACGCGGCCTGAGCCGTTCGCCCCAGCCCAAAACAAAACCGCCGCCCCCTTCGGGACGGCGGCCTTGTTCATGCGGTTCTGAAAGAGATCAGAAGCCGACGATGAGCGAGCCGATGAAGGTCCGCGGCGCGCCGATCTGCGTGAAGGGCACCGTGTTGTTCGCCAGCTGGCCGTCGAAACCGCCGACATAGAGCTTGTCGAACAGGTTGGTGACGTTGAACTGGAGATAGGTCTTGTCGCCAAGCCCCGCCCAGTCGAGCGCGACGCGCGCGTCGAGGTCGACCAGCGTATAGGCCGGCGCCTTGTTGGGATAGACCGCGACACCGTTCTGGAAGAGCGGCGTGTTCTGGTCGTTCACGTAGCGCGGACCGGTGCGCTTGACCTGCGCGCCGAGCTCGACCGGACCGAGGCGACCCTGTGCACGACCACCCCAGGTGAAGGTCGGCGCACCCGATTCGCGCTTGCCCGAGGTGTCGGCGAAGATCGGCGCGGCAGCGGTGCCGCCGATCTGCACGTCGTCCTTGATCTTCGACTTCAGGTACGAACCGAAGGCGTAGAGCGAGATTTCGGGGATCGGCTGGTACGAAACGCTGGCGTCGATGCCGTATTTCTCGACCTTGCCGAGGTTACGATAGACGTTGCGCTCGGTTTCGGGGTCGAACGACGAGGCCAGACGATCCTTGAAGATCGTGTACCAGGCCGAAACCTGCGCCTGCATCGTGCCCGAACGGACGCGATAGCCAAGGTCGAAATTATCGGTCGTCTCGGGAACCGGGTTGGCCGACTCGGTGTCCGCGGGGAAGAAGAACGCGTTGTACAGGTTGTCCGTACCCGGCACCTGAACGCCCTTCGAATAGTTGGCGAACATGGTCAGGTCGTCGGTGATGTCATAGGTCACGCCCACATTGGGGGTGATCTTGTCATACTTGCGAATGCGCTGTTGCGGCCCCTGAACCGGCTGGATGCCAGCTGCACCGGTGTTCACGGTCGGGTTGGCCGCCAGCCAGGCCGCGAGACCCGCGGCGTTGGTACCGAAGCACTCGACGAAGCCGGTCACGCTCGAGGTGGCGCAGTTGTTGGTGAGGTCGCGCTTGAAGAACGACGCGGCGAGGCCGACGTTCGCGGTCAGGCGGCCGAACTCACCACGATACTCGCCCGCGATCTTGTGCAGCGTCGCGATCGACTTGCGATCACGCTTCTGCAGCACGTTGCCGTCGACATCCTTGAGCGGATCGTTGACCGGGAAGACATCGACGGGCGAGCCGTCGAGGCGCAGGAAGCCGGTCTCGCCGGTCTGGCGGTGACGCGCGCGGTCATAGCTGTAGGTCAGACGGACGACGTTGGTGTCGTCGATGTCATAGCGCAGACCCGCGATCACGCCATAGCGGTTGGTCTGGGTCTGGCTGGGCGCGAGCACGCGGATCGAGTCGAGCGTATCACCATCGCCGTTGAGGTCGCGGCCATAATAGGGCGTGCCGCCGATATAGCCGGTCTGGCAGCTGACAATCGCACCATTGGGTGTGGTGTTGCAGTTGGCGAAGTTCGGATTGGCCACGGAGTCGGGCAGCGCCGGGTTCGGGCGCGCGGGATTGACGTCGCGACGCGCTTCCTGGCCGACCACGGTGCCGCCGCCATTGGCCTTCACATACTGGAAGCTCGGATCGACCGTCAGGACGAGGCCGTCGGTCAGCGTGAAACGCGAGTTGAGGCGGATGTTGCCGGTGTTCGACGGGTTGAAGCGCTCGTCGAAGGTCGAGCCGCAGCTGTTGGCCGAATCGACGACGCCCGGACGGGCAACCGTGTTGATCTGGCAGCGCGCGATCGTGTAGTCGCGATCATCCTTGTTCAGCGGGAAACGGTTGGGAACGATGCGATTGCCGGCCGTGTCGAGGCGCAGCGGCACCGAACCGAAGAAATTGTTGCGGTTCTGGTTGTAGTGGCCCGAGATCGCGACGAAGTCGCCGCTGTCGCCGATCGGCTGGTAGATCTTGGCGTTGTACTGCTGCTTGTCGATCTTGCCCTGGTGCGCCTTGACCGTGGGCGTGTCGACATTGCCGAACACCGTGTCGTTGGTCGCCGAGCTCGCCGAGACAAACGCGCGCGTGCCCCAGGGGCCGATCTCGCCGGTGTCGACCATGCCGAACACGCGGAAGAAATCGAAATCGCCCGCCGAGCCGACGAACTTGACGCCGAAGTCCTCATCGGGGGTGCGCGTGCGATAGTTGACGGTCGAACCCGAAGCCGCGGCGGTCGGGCTGTCGACGTCGGTGGTGCCGAGGTTGACGTTGACCTGTTCGATCAGCTCGGGGTCGAGCTGCTGGTTCGAATAGAGCGCGTAGTTGCCCGAGTCGTTGAGCGGGATACCGTCAAAGGTCTGGTTGATGCGCGTGTTGTCGAAACCGCGGATCGACATCTTGCCGCCCGCCGAGCCGAAGGGGTCGTTGTTCTGGAAGCTGACACCCGGCATCTGGTTGATGATGTCGTTGATCGTCTGGCCGGGCGCCTGGCGCGAAATGAATTCCTGCGTCAGCACCTGCTTGGCCTTCGACGTGTCGGGCGTGACCACGCCGGCAAGGCCTTCATTGGCCCGCGCGCCGGTCACGATGATCTCTTCCGCTTCGAAGTCGATCGAGCCCGTCGACTGCGCGAACGCCGCAGCCGGCATCATCAGGGCGACCGTGGCCGCACCGTAGAACAGTGTCTTCTTCATCTATTTCCCCTTCGTGCGACCTGCGCCGCTTGCAAAAAGCGCAATCTGTTGTGGCGCTGCACTGCAGCAAATCCGGCGCCCCTAGAAGCCCCAAATGTTGCGCTGGGATGACAACAACTTAGAAAATTACCGACTGGTGCAATTATGCAACAATGCCAAAATTTGTGCGGGTGCAGCAGCCATAGTCGGGATCACGCGTTCTGGTCGCCCTCAAGGCTCGAGCGAAAGGCACGGCGATAGGCGCCGGGGGTTACGCGCATCTGGCGGACAAAGGCGCGGCGCATAGCGTCCTGCCCCGAAAATCCGCATTTGAGCGCGATCGCATCGACGCTGGGCGGCCCCGCCTCGAGCATCCGCCGCGCCGCGTCGATCCTAGCCTTTTCGACATAGTCGGCGGCGCTCATCCCCGTCTCGCGGCGGAATACGCGCGAGAAATTGCGCTCGCTCATATGCGCCTGCCGCGCGAGCGCGCCCAGCGAATGATTCTCCTCGGGATGGTCGCGCACGCGGATCTGGATGCGGCCGATATTCTCGCGCAGCGCGGCCGGGCCGGCGAGGTGGACGCTGTATTGCGCCTGCCCGCCGGGGCGGCGGAGGAACGTCACCAGCCGCCGCGCCACCCACAGCGCGAGCGCTCGCCCGTGATCCTCCTCGATCAGCGCCAGCGTCATGTCGATTGCGGCGGTGACGCCGCCCGCGGTGATCAGCCGCCCGTCGCGCAGCACGATCCGGTCGGCCTCGATCCGCGCACGCGGGAATTGCCGCGCCAGCTCGGCGGCATAGGCCCAGTGCGTCGTCGCGCGCCTGCCGTCGAGCAGCCCCGCGGCGCCCAGCCAGAAGGCGCCCGTACAGACCGAGCCATGCCGCCGCGCCGCCATTGCCTCGCGCCGCAACCAGTCCGCCGCCTCGGATGTCGGGGGAAAGGGCAGGCCATAGGCGCCCGTGACGATCAGCGTGTCGGCAGGCCCGTCAAGATCCTCGAGCACGCCGTCGGGCATCACGCGCAGCCCCGAATGGCAGCAAATGGGCTGCGCCTGCTCGGCGAGCATGACCGCTTCATATTGGCGCTGGGGCGGCAGCATGGCGTTCGCTTCGGCCAGGGCGTCGAGGATACCGCACAGCTCCAGCGAATGGGCATTGGCGGGCGCAATGATGGCGAACAGCATAGTGTTCCCCCATTTTTTGCGACCTGCCGGATTATCCTCCTTTCCTAAGGGTGGCGCAATAAGATTGTTTGTTGTGCAGACAAACCGACACTTTCGGCCACACAGACGGTCAGGCAAGAAACTTACGTACCCTTTCGAGCAATTTGGGCCAGGCGGGCTCATGTTCGAGCAGCAGGTGATTGCGGCTTTCGAGCGCGACGAATTCGGCGCCCGGAATCCCCGCGGCGATCGCCCGCCCCGCGGTGAAGGGGATCACCGCGTCGTCGCGCGCATGGAGTACGATCGTCGGCACGCTCACCTTGGGGAGCAGCTCGCGCACGTCGATCGCGCCAAAGGCGAGTTGCAGCCGCTCGGCATTGGCGGGCGAGGTCGTCATGCGCTGGAGTTCGTTGAACCACTCCATCGCGTCATGCGGCGCTTCGGGAAAGAAGAGCGAGGTGAACATCTGGCGAAAGGCGGGATTGTTCTGCCCCCAGCCCTCGCGCGTCAGCGTCAGCATCGCCTCGCGCCGCTCGATCTCTCCGGGCTGGGCGCGGACGCGCCAGCCCGTGGCGTAGGCGCCGTACAGGATCAGCCGCCGCACGCGCTCGGGATGGCGGACCGCGTAGGCGATCGACACGCTGCCCCCTTGCGAGATGCCGAGCAGGTCGAAACGGTCGAGCCCCGCGGCATCGACGACGCTTTCAAGGTCGTCGACGAAATCCTCGAAGCTGATGCTCGGCGTGTTCCAGTCGGACAGCCCGTTGCCGCGCTCGTCATAGCGGACGACGCGGCCATGCTCGAGCATCGCGCGCAGCCAGTGCCGCCACACCGGGCTGTCCCAGTCATATTCGAGATGGTTGAGCCAGTTGGCCGCCTTGACCAGCGCGGGCCCCTCGCCCACCACCGAATAGGCGAGCCCGGTGCCGTCCGAGGCGGTACAGAAATGCACGTGCTGCACGGGCAACGGCGCAGCATCCGCTTCCGGCGCGGGATCGGCGGCTGCGCCGGTATTGCGCATCGCATTGGGAATCGGCACATCGCCTTCATTGAGCTTGCGGATGCCGAGTGCGCGCTGCTGGTCGGCCTCGGCGCGCCGCCCCGTCCGGTCGAGCAGCTCGATCAGCGCCACGCGCGCGAGCGCATCATAGCCGTCGAGCATCGTCCATTCGCGCGCCAGCTCGAGCGCGCGTTCGGGGTCGATCGGCCGGCGCGTCGTCTCGCGCAGCAGCGCGACGCGCCACAGCCGCACGTCCTCGCGCATCGCGACGAGCCAGGCCTGGAAGCTGTCGCAGCGCGGCAGTTCGAGCCCTTCGAGGAACTGGCCATCGCCCCATGCCGCCGCCGCGAGCAGCGTCTCGGTGTCGGTCTTGCGGATGTCTTCGGCGGAAAGCGCGCGCAGCGCGCGCCAGTCGACCGCGAGCCCCGCGCAATCGAGCTGCACCGTTTCGCGATCGGCCACCAGCCGGCAGGCGTCGTCCTTCTCGACAACCCCGCGCAGCTTGCTCAGGCTCCAGCGCAGCGCGCCACGCGGATCGTCGGGCACTTCCCATAAGAGTTCGCACAGCCGGTCGCGTCGGATCGGCCGGTCGCTCGTCGCGAGATAGGCAAGCAGCGCGCGCGTCTTCTTGGACGCGGGCAGCGGCACATCGGCCCCTCCCTGCGTCAGCGCCATCGCACCGAGCAGCTTCAGCTCGAGCGCCGGGGGGTCGCTCAGGGAGCTCATGCGTGGAAATTTAACCTTTGCTGCCGCGCACGGCAATTCAAACGCATTTTTCCACATCGCTTTCCACACGGCACCGGCATTCCCCCCTTCGCGGCCAGCGACCCGGCCGCATGTGGAGGACCAGACATGAATGCCAAGTCGAACGCCCTGCTGCGCGCGATAGCGCTCAGCATCTGTGCCGTTTTCTGCAGCGCCATCGCTCTGTCGAGCGCCGCAGCCCCCTTCGCCTGAATGCCGGACAAGGAGCCCCCCGATGTTCCAGCACTTCAGCTATGAAGCGGTTCTATCAGCCTCGCAGCGTGCCACCTGGCAGATCGCGGATGTGATCGGCCCCGATGCCACGCTCGACTTTTCCCGCCCCTTCATGCCCCAGGCGCTCGCGCGCACTGGGAGCATGGAGGGGCTCTCCCCCCGCGAGCAGATCATCCTTAACCAGATCCGCGGGCACGAATATCTGAGCATCTTCGGGCTGGTGGAGGAATTCGTCCTGCCCTTCGTGCTCGATCATGCACGCCCGCACCTCAGCGGCGATGACTGGCGCGTCCGCGCACTGCTCCAGTTCGCGGGCGAGGAAGCCAAGCACATCCAGCTGTTCAAGTGCTTCCACCAGGCCTTTGTCCGCGACTTCGGCACCGAATGTGCCGTCATCGGCCCTCCGGACGCGGTGGCGGCGGAAGTGCTGCGCCACGACCCACTCGCGGTGGCGCTCGTCATCCTTCAGGTCGAATGGATGACGCAGAGCCATTATGTCGACAGCGTCCGCGACGATGAAGCGCTCGATCCGCTCTTCAAGAGCCTGTTGAAGCACCACTGGATGGAGGAGGCGCAGCACGCCAAACTCGACACGCTGATGGTCGAGGCGCTGGCGCACGGCCGCGACCAGCGCGGCATCGCCTACGCGATCGACGAATATCTCGAGATCGGCGCCTTTCTCGATGCCGGGCTCAAGACGCAGACGGCGTTCAACCTTGATGCGTTCGAGCGCGCGACGGGACGCACGCTCGATGCGCAGGCGCGCGAAGCGTTCCTTGCCCATCAGCATCAGGCCGCGCGCTGGACCTATCTCGGCTCGGGCATGGTGCATCCCCGCTTCCGCGCCACGCTCGCGGCGCTCTCACCCGAGGCCGAGACGCGGATCGCGGCCGTCGCCCCTGTTTTCGCGTGAAAAACCATAACTGAAGAAGGAGGAGTATAGTCATGACGGACACCATGACACGCAACCAAGTCAACGGACTCGACCTCGATGCGCTCGACCATATGGTCGCCAGCATCCGCAACGATACCGCCAACGCCGCGGTCAGCTTTCGCGTCAGGACGCGGTGGACTGGCCAGACGCGCAGCGAATCGGTGGTCGAGGGCTATGAACTCGGCGGCGAGAAGATCGAGCGGCGCTTCAAGATCGTCGCTGACGAACCGCACGAGCTGCTTGGTGGCAACAGCGCGCCCAATCCGCAGGAACTGCTGATGACCGCGCTCAATGCGTGCATGATGGTGGGCTATGTCGCCAATGCTGCGCTCCACGGCATCGAACTCCGCTCGGTCGAGATCGAGACCAGCGGGTCGCTCGACCTGCGCGGCTTCCTCGGGCTCGATGAAAGCGTTCCCCCTGGCTATCGCCAGATCGACTATACCGTGCGCATCGCCGGCCCGGGCACGCCCGAGCAGTTCGAAGAAATCCACCAGGCCGTCATGAAGACGTCACCCAATTTCTTCAATCTCAACCAGCCCATCCGGATGAATGGCCGGCTGGAGATCGCCTGACCCCGAAGGCGCCCCTTCCCCTGCCGGTCCCCGATGCGCTCCCAAAGCGGGGGCCGGCTCCTTTTTGTTACAATCATCCATTTGAAATGACATGAAATCGTCATCGCTGTTACCATAGCGAGTCACCATCACCCCTTAAGCGCGCTTGCACGGCGGCGCTGACCGCGACGGCCGAATCCAGCCAGTCACAAGAGGGGTGATTCCATGTCCTATCTGACGGACGAGGCCCGTGCCGCACAGCGCGAGGCGAATCCAGATTGCAACGTTCCGGGCAATTCGCTCGAGGATATCGTCGCCGCCAATCCGGCGCGCCGCACGATCCTGAAACAGGGTCTGGGCCTGTCGCTTGCCTATGCCTTTGGCGCGACCTCTCTGCTCGCGGCCTGCGACGATGACGGGTCGCCGACGCCTACCCCCACGCCGACACCCACCTCGCCAACTCCGACGCCGACCAGCTTTGCGGTGGAATTCAAGCCCGTCGCCAAGACCAATGCCGACGCGGTCACCGTTCCCGCTGGCTATGTCGTCGAAACGCTGTTCTCCGCGGGCGACGCGGTCGTCCCCGGCGCGGTCGCCTGGTCGCAGGGCACGTTCCTGACACCGGACCAGACCGAGAAGGTCGCGGGCGGCAACCATGACGGCATGCACTATTTCGCGATTCCCACGATCGGCGCCAACACCGGCGGCCTGCTCGCGATCAACCACGAGCTTCCCGATTACAACATCCTGCTTGCCGGCGTCGCGCCGGGCACCAGCCCCAACCTTGCGACGCTGACGCCGGATCAGCGCAAGATCGTGCTCTCGGCGGTCGGCATCTCGGTGATCGAGGTGCGCCGCGGCACCGACGGCAAATGGTCGGTGATCAAGGATTCGCCGTACAACAAGCGCTATACGGGCAACACGACCTACCGCGTTGGCGGCCCCGCTGCGGGCGTGGTCGGCACCACCGTCAAGGGCATGCTCAACAACTGCTCCAGCGGCGCGACGCCATGGGGCACTTACCTCACCTGCGAGGAATCGACCGACAACTACCTCGATCCGACACAGCCCGCGCAAGGCTATGGCTGGGTCGTCGAGATCGATCCGCAGGGCAAGCTCGCCGAGCCGACCAAGCGCACCGCAATGGGCCGCTTCGATCACGAGAATGTCGATTTCATGCTCGATTCGAGCAACCGCGTCGCCTTCTACATGGGCGATGATGGCACGCCCGGCTGCATCTACAAGTTCATCCCCAGCCGCCCCTACTCGCCCTCGAGCCGCGCGGCCAATACCGACCTGCTCGATTCGGGCACGCTCTATGTCGCGCGCTTCAATGCCGACGGCACCGGTGAATGGCGCGAGCTGACCCACGGCAAGAACGGCCTCACCGTAGGCGCGACCGATCCGGGCAACACCTCGCAGGGTGCGGTGGCGCCGACCATCGTCAACTTCAACAACCAGGCCGACGTCCTGATCAACACCAAGGCGGCGGCGCGCGTCGCGGGCGGCACCGTCATGGATCGCCCCGAATGGATCACCGTCGCACCCGACAAGAAGTCGATCCTGTGCACGCTCACCAACAATTCGGGCCGCCAGGTCGTCGACGCCGCCAATCCGCGCACGCGCAACCTCCACGGCCACATCATCAAGTGGCGCGAACAGAATGACTCGCCGCTGGCGACGAGCTTCACCTGGGAGATCATCCTGCTCGCGGGCGATCCCTCGCTCGCCGCGGGCGGCGCCAACCTCACGGGCAATATGGTCGGCGATACCTTCTCGAGCCCCGACGGCATCCGCATCGACCCGCAGAACCGGCTCTGGGTGCAGACCGACCACTCGGTCCCCGGCAATTCGGGCCTCGCCGGCACGACGATCGACCAGGCCTTCGGCAACAATGCGATGTTCCATGTCGACCAGGCGACCAAGAAGTCGACGCGCTTCCTCGTCGGCCCCGCGGGCTGCGAGATCACCGGGCTCGCCTACAGCCCCGACCTCACCGCCTTCTTCGTCAACATCCAGCACCCCACGGGCAACTGGCCCGAGGCCGGCAAGCAGCCGCGCTCCTCGACCATCGTCGTCCGCCGCACCGACGGCAAGCCCGTCGGCGCCTGATCCTACCCTCTCTCCCCGGAGGATGGCGGGGAAGCCGTAGAGCCTGATCGGTTGAGGTGGGGGGGGCGCTTCGCGCTTCCACCGATGCCGTGAATCAGGCTCTATTCAAACTGTTGAGACCTTGATTCATGTTTCAGGCTGATTCAGCCTGAAACGATCAAGGTCTAGGGCTTCCCCCGCCGTTTTTTACCCGTCCATCATCGACCAGTGCGTGCTGAAGCTGCCATGGCGCGCGGAGCCGGTCAGCCGCGCGAATTCGCGCTGGCTCATATGGACCAGCGATTTGTGGTCGCCCGCCTCGAAATAGAGGTCGGGCTGGTTGTCGAGGCTGTCGTCGATGATCGTCGAGACGCCATAGCCCGATCCGATCGCGGGGATCGCGCCCATCTCGCAATCGCTGAACACCTGTTCGAGCGCGGTCTCGTCGACGAGTTGCGGGCGTTGCCCGAGTTCTTCCTTGAGGTCCGAAAGCTGGAGCCGGTGATCCGCGGGGAGCACCGCGAGCAGATAGTCGTCGCCGATATCGAGCAGCACGCCCTTGGCGATGCGGTCGGCGGGGATATGGCAGGCCTCGGCGCTCTGCATCGCCGACTTGGTCGGCTTGTGCTCGACCACTTCGTAATCGGCGCGTTGATCGTCGAGATATTGGCGGAGGCGGGGGGCGATGGACATGGCGAATCCTTCCAGTGGCAGCAGGCGCCGCATCCGGGGTTCGCCACGCGACAGACCCTCGAAAAGGATGCTGCGTCGGGCTCGCGATAATACGCCAGTCGCGCCGCGAGGGCCAGCATCGCGATGCCGGGGCCCCGCGAATTCGCGACGAAACGGCCGTCAGGCGGCGTGGGCCATTTCGGCTGTGGGGGCGGGCAGCGCCAGCACCTGCGCGGGGCGCGCTTCGGCCGCACGGCGCCACGGCCACGAGATCCGGCGGCGGCGCGTCGGGAAGAGCACGCGCGACAGACCGACAACCACCCCCGCCGCGGCATAGCCGCCGATCACCGCCACGGGGTTCCACAGCAGGCCCATTGCAAGCGCGATGCGCAGGTAGAGCGGGTTGAAGCCGAAATCCTCGCCGATCGCGGCGCAGATGCCGAGAAGATTGTCCTGCTGGGTGGCATGGGTCTGGGGGGCTTGCATGGAATGGCTCCGACTGGGGTTGTGCCCGACGCTAAGCAGCATCCATGCCAATCGTCGTGAACCGCGGATTTGCGCCAATTTCCACCGCGGCGCATCCGGCCGGCACACGATCACCCGGCGAAAAATACCAGATATTGGGGTTGATCGCGGATATCTGGTGCAATGCCGTGCGCGTCACGCCCCTATCCGCCCGCTCGCACCGCGCTCGCACCGCCCCCACATTTTGCGCTGTCCTACAGATAACCATATCGGTTATTTATCGTCACCATGCAGAACCGATTGCCCGTGCCGCGCGACCAGCGCCAGCCCATACCGACCTTCACCCCGGTCCCCCGCAAATACCGGCACGACGGCTGGACCCCCGAGCGCCAGCGCGCCTTTATCGACGCGCTCGCCGAAACGGGGAGCGTCCGCCACGCCGCGGGGCGCATCAACATGGCGTCCGAGGGCGCCTATGCGCTGCGCCGTGCGCCCGGCGCGGAGAGCTTCCGCGCCGCATGGGAGGCCGCGCTCGACTTCGGCGTCCAGAACCTGCGCGACATCGCGATCGAGCGCGCGATCGACGGCGTGCCGATCCCCGTCTTCCACAAGGGCGAGCAGGTCGGCGAAAAGCGCTCGTACAATGACCGGCTGCTGATGTTCATCCTCAGGCACCATGTCGGCGTCTATGCGCTCCCCGCCGGCCGCGGGCACCCGCCCGCCCCTGCACCCGAGCCCCGTGCCACCGAGGAGGAGACCAACGCCGCGCTCATGAAACAGCTCGAGGCGCTCCACCACCGCCAGCTCCGCGAGCTCGCCCGCGATCCCGCCAAGCGCGCGGCGTGGGAGGTGCTGCGCGGGCCAGTGGACTGGGCGCGATATCGGTAGCCGATCGGGGGCAGCACCCCGTCGAAAAGCGATCGATGGAACCGCGACGGCCCGTCAGCGCTTTTGCCCTTGCGCTTCCCTTTCCCGGCCGGGCGGGATGACGCAGCACCGCCACCGCGCCACGGCCGCTGGCACAGAGGATAGGGAGAGCAGCATGACCACGGACGAACAGGCAGCAGCCGCGAGCTTTGCGCGCGATATCCGGCCCTTGTTTCGTGAACGTGATATCAGTTCGATGCTCCGCGCAGCCCAGCTCGACCTCGGCGACTATGACGCCGTCGCGGGGAGCGCCGACGCGATCCTCGCCCGGCTCGAGGCGGGCGACATGCCCTGCGACGGCGGCTGGCCCGCCGAGCAGGTCGCGCTGTTCCGCAAATGGATCGCGGACGGCAAGCAGGCCTAGCTGGTCTTTTTTTTCCGCCTGTAACCCGGGCCCGACTGGCGCGTTTAGCGCGTGATGGCGTCGCTGGAGCCCGAACCATGTCCGCCGGGACATTCCTGAACCCCGTCCACGCGCTGCGCGGCCGGATCGTGGGCCAGGTGCGCTCGGTCTTCAACGATCGGGCGAAAGGGGAAAGGCCCGTCAAGAGCTCGGACGACGCGCTGTTCCCGCCCGGTTCGGTCATCCGGCGCGTTCACAGCGACGTCACGACGATGATGGTCGGCGGCACCGCCGCGCTGCTGCTGCAGATGCTGCACCCCGCCGCGCTCGCGGGCGTGCTCGAGCATTCCAATTTCCGCGACGACATGCTGGGCCGGCTCCGCCGCACCGCGCGCTTCATCGCGATCACCACCTATGCCGACCACATTACGGCCGAGGCCGCCATAGAGCGCGTCCGCGCGATCCATGATCGCGTCAACGGCACGCTCGCGGACGGCACCGCCTATCACGCCAGCGATCCGCACCTGCTCGCATGGGTGCATGTCGCCGAAGCGACGAGCTTCCTCAAGGCGCGGATCACCTATGCCGAGCCGCGCATGAGCCGCGCCGATCAGGACCGCTACTTCGCCGAATCCGCCGAAGTTGCGCGCAGGCTCGGCGCCGATCCCGTACCCCGCACCCGCGCCGAGGCCGCCGCGCTGATCGCCGCGATGCGCCCCGAGCTTTCCGCCTCGCGCGAATGCCGCGAGGTCGCCCGCCTCATCCTCACCCAGCGGGCGCCCAACGTAATGACATCTTCGGCCCAGCACCTGCTCGCGCTCGCGGCGGTCGACCTGCTCCCCGGCTGGGCCCGCGCCCTGCTTCGTCTCGAAGCCCCCGCCTCGCCCCTGCTGATCCGCGCTGCCACCTTCGGCATGGCCGCCACGCTGCGCTGGGCATTTGCGGCGAGGCGGTAGGGGCGGTCCCGATCGGGCTAGCTGGTCACCCGTGACGCCGGAATGAGCGGCCCGTCGCAAATGCGGTTCAACAGCCCTGCCTGTTTGGGCTCAAGCTCGACAAGAAGGCCAAGCACGTTGATCAACTCGCTCGTATATTCCGGCAGCCAGTGATCGGGTTGAATGTCGCCGAGTGGCGAGGGCGGGCGCCGGTCTCCGATCTGCGGGCGCTCGCGACTCCTGCGGCGATAGCTGAACCACTGGCGCAGCACCTGCTTGCCCGACACCTCATAGGCCCAGACCGCAGCGGGCACCTTGTCGACAAAGCCGCTGCCGACCTTCAGCCGCGACGCCGCAGCATCGTGATGAACGATCTTTTTGCGTCGAACTCCAAACAGCTCGGATTCGATCTCGGCGATGATCGGGCGCCGACATCCTTCGAACCCGACCGTGGCGAAATCCGCGAGGAGCTGGCGCAGATACTGGCGACAGCAAAGGCGGCAACCGATCGCGCGCCGTGGGACGCGCGCACCTTCAAGTATCACAAGGTCGTGTTCCCGCAGATGGCCCGCTGGCTGCCCGACGATGAGCGCGATCAGCTCTGTTTCGAATTCGCGCGTGAGGTTGAGCGGATCGAGCTGCTGATGGCGGCTTAGCGATCGTCCTTCGGGGCTCGCTTCGGTGGGAGCCGGTCGAGGGCGGTAAGTGGCGGCGTTAGCCGCAAGGGCGCCTGTATCTCGACAGGATTAGTCCACGGGGGCGCCGCGAGATGTCTGGCCCCGCGAAGCGCAATCGGGTAAAGAGAGCCGTTCCATCGGCCTCTCTATCGGCGTCGGTCCGGATGACGGGGGAGGGCTTCGGGCTGATCCCGGCATAGCGCCGATCGAACGATAATGGGCCCGCTTCGGCCCGTCCGGACTTGGTCACTGTTACTTGGCTCCGAGTCTGGAGTCAGCCTGGCTGATGGCCTGGCAATCAGGGAGACCTGCCATGACGACTACGAAGATACACAGGATACTTGGCCTCGCGCTCGCTGGTCTGGTTATGACCAGCCTCCCCTTGGCGGTGGGAGCACAGGAAGGCGGGCCGAAACCGGAGGCTGAGATCGATAAATTCTACAAGGGGTGTAAAGACAGCGGGGTGAAAGGCGACGAACTAACAAAATGTTGTAAGGCTGCACAAATCGAGTGTTACAAACTCAACCCCATAAGGGCCTGCGACGCGGGATTTCGGAGATGCACGGGGACAGGAGAGAAGAAAGAGGGCGGAGAGAAGCCTGAGGGCAAAAAAAGAGAATAGCTGCATCCGAAGTGCAGCAATAAACGCCTCCTGCGGAATCTGGACGCTGCCCTACTCACGCATCCGGGCGGGGGGGGGGGGGGGGGGGGGGGGGGGGGGGGGGGGGGGGGGGGGGGGGCCCCCCCCCCCCCCACCTGCTCTACTCCCGCTCTAGCAGTGAAGAGAAAAAGCTAACTCTCATCCCCCATCCGAAGCGCCGCAATGAACGCCTCCTGCGGGATCTGGACGCTGCCATATTCCCGCATCCGCTTCTTGCCTTCCTTCTGCTTCTCCAGCAGCTTCTTCTTGCGCGTGATGTCGCCGCCATAGCATTTGGCGGTCACGTCCTTGCGGAGCGCCGCGATCGTCTCGCGTGCGATCACCTTGCCGCCGATCGCGGCCTGGATCGGGATCTTGAACAGGTGGCGCGGGATCAGGTCCTTCAGCCGCTCGCACATGTGGCGCCCGCGCGCCTCGGCGGCGCTGCGGTGGACGATCATGCTGAGTGCGTCGACGGGCTCGTTGTTGACGAGGATGTTCATCTTCACGAGGTCGCCGGGGCGATGCCCGATCTGGTGATAGTCGAAGCTCGCATAGCCGCGGCTGATCGACTTCAAGCGGTCGTAGAAGTCGAACACCACTTCGTTCAGCGGCAGCTCGTACGTCACCTGCGCGCGGCCGCCGACATAGGTCAGGTTCTTCTGGATGCCGCGGCGGTCCTGGCAGAGCTTCAGGATCGGGCCCAGATACTCGTCGGGGACATAGATCACCGCCTCGATCCACGGCTCGTCGATCTGCTCGATCCTGTTGGGATCGGGCATGTCGGCGGGGTTGTGCAGGTCGAGCTCGCCGCCGCCGTGGGTGAGCTTGATGTTGTAGACCACCGAGGGCGCGGTCGTGATCAGGTCGAGATCGTACTCGCGGGTCAGCCGCTCCTGGATGATCTCGAGGTGGAGCAGGCCGAGGAAACCGCAGCGGAAGCCGAAGCCGAGCGCGGCGCTCGTCTCCATCTCGAAGCTGAACGACGCGTCGTTGAGGCGGAGCTTGGAGATGCTTTCGCGCAGCTTCTCGAAGTCGTTCGCATCGACGGGGAAGAGCCCGCAGAACACCACGGGCTGGACTTCCTTGAAGCCCGGCAGCGCTTCGGCGGCGGGGCGTTTCGCGTCGGTCAGCGTGTCGCCGACGCGCGCCTGCGCCACGTCCTTGATCTGCGCGGTGATGAAGCCGATCTCGCCGGGGCCGAGTTCGCTGAGCTGCTCGATTTTGGGGCGGAAGCAGCCGACGCGGTCGATCAGGTGCATGGTGTCGGCCTGCATGAACTTGATCTGCTGGCCCTTCTTCAGCACGCCGTCGATCACGCGGACGAGGATGACGACGCCCAGATAGGGGTCGTACCAGCTGTCGACGAGCATCGCCTGCAAGGGCGCGGTGCGGTCGCCCTTGGGGTGCGGGATCTTGTGGACGATGGCTTCGAGCACCTCGTCGATGCCGATCCCGGACTTGGCGCTGGCGAGCACCGCCTCCGACGCGTCGAGGCCGATCACCTCCTCGATCTCGGCCTTCACCTTTTCGGGCTCCGCCGCGGGCAGATCGATCTTGTTGATGACGGGGACGATCTCGTGGTCGTGCTCGATCGACTGGTAGACGTTCGCCAGCGTCTGCGCCTCGACGCCCTGCGCCGCGTCGACGACGAGCAGCGCGCCCTCGCACGCCGCGAGGCTGCGGGAGACTTCATAAGCGAAGTCGACATGCCCCGGCGTGTCCATCAGGTTGAGCGTATAGGTCTCGCCGTCCCTGGCCTTGTAGTCGAGGCGCACGGTCTGCGCCTTGATCGTGATCCCCCGCTCCTTCTCAATGTCCATGTTATCAAGGACTTGGCTCGACATCTCGCGGTCGGTCAGCCCGCCCGTCCGCTGGATCAGGCGGTCGGCGAGCGTCGACTTGCCATGGTCGATATGCGCGATGATGGAGAAGTTTCGGATCTTGGAAAGGTCGGTCACGTCATCAGCCAATCAGGAGATTTGGCGCGCTCGATAGCACTCCTGCCGCGAATTGCCAGCGCGGTGATTCCTGCAGAAGCGCTAGGATGCGAGCGCATCCGCGCCTTGCGACGCTCCGGCGCCGCGCGGGCTTGGGTCAGCGGACGTTGGTGACGCGATACTTGAAGAGCTCGTCGGCCGTCAGGCAGCGCCGCGTCGAACGGTCCTCGCCCTGCCCCGCGATCGCCTTCTGCCGGTACATCACCTCGGTCAGCAGCTTGCGTGACACGCCCATGCGGATCAGGAAATCATTGTCGTCACTCGCCAGCAGCGCCGATCCCTGTTCGATATCCCCGATCGTCGCGATCGCGCTGTCTGTGCCCTGCGCCAGATCCTCCTTCACCGCGTCGCGATCGGAGAGATGCGTGAACATGTGGACGATGAACAGCCCGCCGGGATCGACCCAGCGTACGGGCCCGCCCATGAAGACGAAGTTGCACGCGCTGAAGCACGCCCAGCCGCTCGGGATCCGCGTCGCGATGTTGAGGCTGCGGATCAGCCGTCCTGCCTCGTTGCCCGTGCGTGCGTTGCCCCCCGGCGAGCGGATCCAGATTTCGTGGATCGGCTTGTTGGTCTCAATCGCATCGGCCAGCCGCGTGACCATGCCGGTATCGATCTTGCCTTCGGCGAGCAGAACGCGCCGCCCCTGTTCCGCGCGCAGCGTGAAGCGCATCTCGGGATAGCTGCTCCAGTCGAGCACCTTGGGGCAGGTCGGATTGTCGGGATCCATGCCCGCGGGCGCCGCGGCGAGCAACAGCAGTGGCGCAAGCGCCGCCGCCGCGCGGCGCGGACGCCGGAGATCAGACCACTGCATAACCCGACGCGCCTTGCGCCCTGCACATGCGCTTGGAGGCTACGGTCTCTTCGCCATTGACGATGACGACATCGTCGACCGTGACGCAGTCCGCGCCGTCAGCGCCCGCGGTCTGCGCGGTGACGGTCGAGGTGCCGCTGACGCCCTCGCGCGTGGTGCTGGACCAGCTCTCGCTCCCGCCGACGCCCTTGGCGATCGCGACGTCGGTCGCCTTGGCCGCCTTTTTCTGCTCATCCTCGTCGAGCCTGCAGGCGATTGCATCGGTCAGGCTGGTGCTCACCGTGTTGAACGGAATATAGGCCGCGATCCCGCCCGAGCGCCCGATCGTGCTGCTTGCGATGCCGCCGAGGATGCCGCCGAGGATCGCCGAGCTTTGCTTCTTTTTCTTGGAGAGCTTGCAGGGCGTGCCCTGCTCGGCCTTGGTGGTTTCCTGCGCCCTGGCGGGGCTCGGCATCTGCCACGTCGCAAGGACGAGCGGAACGCTCAGAAACAGAACGCGCAGCATAGCGAATTGACCTCCCACCTCAGTGACTGGCGTAGTCCGTAGCCATGCGGTGGTCAATCGAATGCGCGCACCCGACGGCCGCGACGCGCCAGATGGTAACTTGCGGACACGACGCGGATTTTCTTTGTCGCAAAGCCCGCCTAGCATGCCATCGAAGGGAGAACCGCCCGTGCGCCACATCATCGTTGTTGTCCTGCCATTGTTCGCCGTCGCCACCGCGGCGCGCGCCGAGACTCTGATGATAGGCAATAAGGCTGAAGACACAGTGAGCTTCGTCACTCTCGAGACGGGAAAAGAGCGGGCACGGATACCGACCGGCGACATGCCGCACGAAATCGCGGTTTCGCCCGACAGCAAGCACGCCGCGGTGGTCGCCTATGGCGGGACGACGATCGACATATTCGACGTCTCTCGCGCCGAGCGCGTCAAGCGACTCGACATCAGTCCCAATGCGCGGCCGCACGGGCTGGTCTGGCTGCGCGACGGCCGATTGATCGCCACGACCGAGGGCAGCAAGAGCCTGACCATCGTCGATCCGCGGACGGGTGCGGTCAGCGCGATCGCCACCGACCAGGACGGATCGCACATGGTCGCGGTCACCCCCGACGGATCGCGCGCCTATGTCGCCAATATCGCATCGGGCACGGTGAGCGTGATCGACATCAATGCGCGCACCAAGATCGCCGATATCGCGGTCGGGGGACGTCCCGAGGGAATCGCGCTGTCGCCCGACGGCAAGGAATTGTGGGTGGGCGACCTTTCGGCGCCCCGCGTTCAGGTGATCGACACCGCCACGCTCAAGTCCGTCGCAAGCGTTGCGGTCGATCCGGTCGCGATCCGCGTCGCGATCAGCCCCGACGGCAAGACCGTCGTGACCTCGAACGTGCTCGCGGGCACGCTGACCGAGATCGATCGCGTCAGCCGCAAGGTAAGGCGCGCGATCACCGTCAGCGGCGAGAAGGAGGCGACGCAGGTGACGATCCTGTTCTCGCGCGACGGCAAGCGACTCTATGCGGCCGAGACCGGGCGCGATACGGTCGCCGAGATCGACATGAAGAGCGGGAAGGTGCTGCGCCGCATCGCTGCGGGCAAGAATGGCGACGGCCTCGGCATCGCGCCGTGACGCTGGTCAGGCGGCCATTTGCCGACCGCGTCCCCGCAACGCACGCAGCCATTCCTCCTGTCCCCAGATGGACAGCGCGAGCAGTGCGACATAGAGAGCGGAAGTCAGCGGAAGCTCCTGGACCCAGTAGAGCCCGACCGCGAGCACGTCGATGCCAATCCACAGCGGCCAGTTCTCGATATATCGCCGGATGAGCAGCATCTGTGCTGCCACGCTCATCATCGCGATCGCCCCGTCCCACCAAGGGAATTGTACCGTCGCGCTCACATGCACCAGCCAGCCCCATAGCAGGATCGCGACGACGAGCCCCAGCGCCAGCGCGATGCGCTGCCAGCGCGTGAGCATCTCGACGCGGATCTCGCCCATCGCGGCCTTGCAGCGCGCCCAGTGCAACCAGCCATAGATGTTGACCACAAAGAAAAAAATCTGGAGCCCGGCATGGATGTAAAGGCCAGCGCGTGAGAAGATGACATAATAGAGCGCGACCGTCGCCATCGCGACCGGAAAGTTCCAGATACTGCGCCGGACGACGAGCACGACGTTTACTACGCCGAGGATCGCCGCGATGATTTCCAGCATTCCCACATCGTAGCGATAGCAGCGCGCCCCGCGCCCCGCCAGCGCCCCTTGCGCCGCAGTGAGGCGGCGTTACGATCATCCGAAAATATCGGGAGGGCGGTGCATGCGTCATGTCGCGGTAGTCGGATCCGGGCCGGCGGGCTATTACACCGCAGAGGCGTGCCAGAAGGCGTTCGGGGACGAGGTCCGCGTCGACGTGATAGACCGGCTGCCCGTGCCCTATGGCCTGATCCGCTTTGGGGTCGCGCCTGATCACCAGTCCATCAAGAATGTATCCAAGCGCTACGAGATGGTCGCGCTGTCAGACAATGTCCGCTTCGTCGGCAATGTCGCGGTCGGCAGGGACGTCAGTATCACCGAGCTGCAGTCGCTTTACGACGCGGTCGTGCTCGCGACGGGGGCGCCACGCGACCGGCCGCTCGACATTCCTGGCGCAGGCCTGCCAGGCGTGATCGGCTCGGCCGCCTTTGTCGGATGGTATAACGGCCATCCCGAATTCGCCGATCTCGCACCGCCGCTCGACAGCGCGGGCGCGGTCGTCATCGGCAATGGCAATGTCGCGCTCGACGTCGCGCGCATCCTTGCCAAGACCCCGGCCGAGTTCGCGGAATCGGATATTGTCGATCATGCGCTCGCAGCGCTCAGCGGATCGGCGATCCGCCATATCAGCGTGCTCGGCAGGCGCGGTCCGCACCAGATCGCGATGACACCCAAGGAGCTCGGCGAACTGGGGCACCTCGAACATGCCGCGCCGCGCGTCGATCCCGCCGATCTGCCGCCCGACGGTGACGACGCGATGCTCGAGCCGGGCATGCGCAAATCGGTCTCGCACTTGCGCGCCTTCGCGGCCAACCCCGTCGCTAGGCCCGTCACGATCGATTTCGACTTCTTCGCGATGCCCATCGCGATCGAAGGCGATGGCAAGGTCGAGCGCCTCGTCGTCGAACGCACCGAGCTCGACACCGAGCTGCGTTCGCACGGGACGGGCGAGCGCTACGAGATTCCGTGCGGGCTGGTCGTCAGCTGCATCGGCTATACGACGCCGCCGATCGAGGGCGTGCCCTACGAACATGGCCGTGGCCGCTTCGCCAATGACGAAGGGCGGATCCTGCCCGGTCTCTATGCCGTGGGCTGGGCGCGACGCGGCCCGACGGGCACGATCGGCACCAACCGCCCCGACGGCTATATGATCGCCGACCATATCGCCGCCGACACGACGGACAGCTCGGGCAAGGCGGGGCGCACCGGACTTGATTCGCTGCTCGCCGCGCGCGGCGTCGACATCGTCACTTTCCGCGACTGGCAGAAGATCGAAGCGGCCGAGGTGGCGCGCGCAAACGACGGATCTCCGCGGCGAAAATTCACCAATGTCGAGGAAATGATCGCCGCGCTCCACAAGTGAACTGCGGGCTTGAACCGCGCGACTTCGCTGTTATAAGCCGCCGCCTGCCTTACCGGTGCGCAACGCGCCGCCGGATCGGTCGGGGAGTAGCTCAGCCTGGTAGAGCACTGTCTTCGGGAGGCAGGGGCCGGAGGTTCGAATCCTCTCTCCCCGACCAATTTCGTTCGGTTCTCGGATCGCGACGATGGCGTGTACCCCGTGTTCGCCCGGTGAAAACTCCCGACACCTCTCTTGTGATTCTTGTGATCTGATAGACCTAGAATCGATTTCAGGCGGAACGTCCGCTGCGAGGCTATGAAGTGCCCGGCCGGTCGACGGCTTCCCAGCCGCCGCCCAGTGCCTTGTAAAGCGCCGCCAGCTGTCGCAACTCCGCCGCCAGGGCCTGAATGCTCAGGCGATCGGCCACGGTGAACGATGACTGCGCCTGCAGAAGTGCCGTCAGATCGTCCTCGCCCGCCACATATCTTCGCCTGGCCAGGCTGACCGCTTCGGCCGCCGCCGCCCGCGCTGCCTCGCGCTCCGCTCTTGCGCGGCCGGCAGAGGCGTATCTGTTGATGGTCGTTTCGCTGTCGGAAAGCGCGGTGAGGACCGCGCGTTCATATCGCGCCATCGCCGCGTCGGCGCGGGCATCCGCTGCCCTGATCTGGGCCCTGATGCGTCCGCCAGAGAAGATCGGCCAGTGCAGCGCCGGCCCGAATTGGAAACGCAGGCTATCGGTCGAGA
This sequence comes from Sphingobium sp. FW306-1B-F04DB, assembly GCF_058781925.1. Taxonomy (NCBI): domain Bacteria; kingdom Pseudomonadati; phylum Pseudomonadota; class Alphaproteobacteria; order Sphingomonadales; family Sphingobiaceae; genus Sphingobium; species Sphingobium sp. FW306-1B-F04DB. Next base: position 22,432 of record NZ_JBYSXE010000040.1, read on the forward strand.
CAAGGTCTCCGGGCCGGCGCGCCTGCTGGCCAATGCCGCCCAGCAGCGAGATCCGCGGAAACAGTTCGGCGGTAGCGACCCCAATATCGGCGGAGGCGGCGGCGAGATCGCGTTCGGCCTGGCGTATATCAGGGCGCCGCCGCAACAGATCCGACCGAAGGCCCGCGCTGATCTCGATATTGGCCGAAGGCAGCGATCCGGGCTGTTGAAGCCGATCGAACACGGCCTCGGGTGGCTGTCCGAGCAGCAATGCGAGGCGGAACGCCGCTCCGGCAGCTTCGCCCTCGAATTCGGGAACCGTCGCTGCCGTGCCGCGCGCCTGTGCCTGGGCACGCGCGAGATCGAAGCGGGAAGCAAGACCCACGCGCAGGCGCTCCGCGACAAGACGAGCAATCTCCTCCTGTGCGTTCGCATCGGCAATCGCATTGCTCCGCAGGCTCTGCGCCGTTCGAAGATCAATATAGGAACGCACGACCTCCGCGATGATCTGAATGACGACCGCCCGCCGCGCCTCTTCAGCCGACTGCGCCCGGGCTTCGGCGCTTTCGATCGCGCGCCGTGTGCCGCCCCACAGATCGATCTCCCAGGACGCGTCGAATCCCACATCGTAGATCGACAGGTCGGGGCCGAGGCCCGGAACCTTGCCAACCGGAAGCGGGCCGTTCTCACTCAACCGGTTCTGCGTGGCGACCCCGGATGCCCTTACTTGCGGGGCCGATCTGCCTTGGACGGCATCGCGATTGGCCCGAGCCTCCCGCAGCCGCGCGCTCGCTTCTTCAAGGTCCTTGTTGCCGGCTATGGCGGACCCCACCAGTTCGGTCAGCAGGGGATCGTCAAACTTCGTCCACCACGCGGCGTCGACCTCCCCGGTGCTGACCGGCGTGACCCAGTCCTCGGCGACCGCGGTGGCCGGCGACCGATAGCCGGGGCCGACCGTACAGCCTGCCAGGCCAATGGCGAGCGGCATGGCGGCGAGCATGCCTTTCGCGAGCGCGCGTTGCTTCGTATTCACAATCCTGCCTCTGCTGTCCTGGAGTTGCGGCGACCGGCCGTGCGGGCGAGCACGACCTTGACCGTGATCAGGATGGGTGCCGCCACCACGAAGAGCAGCGCGACGATGCTGAACGCGGTGTCGAATGCGATGACGGTGGCCTGGCCAGCAACCGAGCGGCCCAGCATGCCCATCGCTGCCCTGGCCGCCGCGCCTGCCTCCATGCCTCGCGCGATGAGTAGCGACGTGGTGGCTGCCAACCGCTCGGCGACGGCGGGCGTTCCCGGACTGAGCGCCGCGCCCAGCACGGCCTGGTTGGCGGCCGCCTGATGGTCAATGGAGGTCTGGAGCCCCGCCACGCCCATCAGTCCGCCGAGCTGACGCCCGATATTGAAGATGCCGATGCCGAAAGCGACCTTGACCGGGGGAAGCCGACCGAATGCGATCAGGGTGATCGACAGGAAGAGGAAGCCGAGACCCAAGCCACGCAGGAGGATTGCGGGCATCATGTCATCGGCGCCGCTATCAAGGTTCGAGCCGGACAACATCCACATCGCGGTCATGATCATGAGGATGCCGAACGGAACCGTGGCAATGGGCGGCATTCGCCGCGCCTGCATCAGAAAGGCGGCGAGCAGCAGGGATGCGACGAACAAGGCGCCGCTTGGCAGGAGGAGTTGCCCCGCATCGGTGGGCGTGAACCCGAGAACCGAAACGGCAAAGGCCGGAATCAGGAACGCGCTTCCGAACAGCGCGGCACCGGCAACGAAACTGACCACGAAGGCGAAGGTGAAGTCATCGGTCTCGAACACCGTGAGGTCGAGCAGGGCACGGGAAGCCGCGAAACGTTGCTGGAGCACGAATATGACGAGGCTCGTGCCGGCGACGACGCTCAACCAGAAAATGCGGCTTGCCTCGAACCAGTCCCAGCGGCTGCCCTGGGTCAGCAGATAGGTGGTGCTGAACAGGACCAGGCTCAACAATGCGAGCCCCCGCCAGTCGAGGGGACGGCGTTCGCTCGAGAGCGACGGCATAGGGCTGGCCATCAGTATCAGTCCCGCTGCCGCAAGCGAGACCGGGACAACACTCAAGAAAATCCAGGTCCAGGACTGGCTGTCGAGCAGCCAGCCCTGCAACGCCGGCGCGATCGTCGCCGGCGCGACGACCGCCCCCATTGCGAACAACGCCTGCAAAACCGGCTGACGCGCCGCTGGATAGGCCCAGAAGAGGATAGCCTGGCCGCTGACGAGCAGGATGCCGCCGGCCAGGCCCTGGACGGCGCGCAGCAGGATCAGCACGTCCAGCCGCGCCGTGACCGCGGCCACGGCGCAGGCCACGCCCATGGCAAGCGTTGCGACGAGAAGGGCATTCAGGGGCTGGACTCGTGTCAGGAGCCAGGGCGCAAATGCAAAGCCGATCAGCTTTAGCGCGGTATAGCAGACATCGAGCCAGGCGAACTCGTCGGGGGTGGCATGGGTGTCGCCGATGATGTCGCTCCGGCCCAGGGACAGCACGGTACCGGCGATCGCTTCGGTCAGGCTCGCCAGAAGGATGCCGCAGACCAGCAGCCAGTCAAGCGCACGCGCCTCGCGAGGCGCGGAGCAGACGATTTTGGCCGTCACGAGCCGCTGCCGGTTTCGATCTCTACACGCGCCGACAAACCGGGGACCAGGCGGCCGAGCAGCGGATTGCGTCGCAGGCGTATCTTGACGGGAACGCGCTGCACCACCCGCACGAAATTGCCAGTCGCGCTGTCGGGCGGGATCAGGCTGAACGCCGAGCCGCTGCCCGGGGCAAAGCTGTCCACCGTCCCTGCGAAGGTCACGTCCGGATAACCGTCGACGCTGATCTGCGCCGTCTGCCCGGAGCGGATGTGCTCGAGCTGCGTTTCCTTGAAATTCGCGACGACGAACAGATCGGCGACGGGGACGATATCGAGCAGGGACGCGCCCGGCGCGACCAGGCCGCCGATGCGAACCTTGCGATTGCCCACGACCCCCGAGATGGGCGCGCGCACCACGGTGTTCTCCAGGTCGATCCGCGCGAGATCGCGTGCGGCTTCGGCCTGCGCGACGGCGGCAACGGCGGCCTGGCGTTGCGTGCCGAGCACGTCGATCCTTTGCCGTTGGGCATCGACCGTCGCGGAGGAGGCCGACGCGCCCGCTTCGGCGCGGGTCCTGCCCGCATCGCTTTCGTCCAGTTGCGCCCGACTGACGGCACCGCCGTCGATGAGGGCACGCCGCCGGTCGCTCGCCTTTCTCGCCAGGCTCCGGTCGGCCAATGCGGCGTTGCGCTGGGCTTCAGCCTGGCGCACCAATGTGTGCTGCAGCAGGATTTCTTCCGCGATGTTGGCAAGCCGCGCCCGGGCGGCATCCACATTGGCTTCAGCCTGAGCCAGCCTTGCACGATAGTCCCGATCGTCGATGCGGAACAGGACGTCACCTTTTCGCACACTCTGGTTGTCCTGCACATCAACGGTGGTCACGTATCCGCCGACCTTTGGAGCCAGCGACGTGATGTCGCCACGGACATAGGCATTGTCCGTCGATGCAGCCGCGCCCGACCAGCCCCATGCCCAGGCGCCCGCGGCCATCATCACGGCTCCCGCGCAAAGAAGCGCCCCGACCCGTTTCTTCCTGTTCCCGCCTCCCATGGCGACCTCCGGTAATGAACGTTACCGTTGACCTGTATGGTAATGATGGTTACCAGTCAACCACTTCCGGCATTTTTGGAGAGTCGACGGTGCAAAATGCGGCGTTCCCGGCGCGGGCGAAGGTAGGGCGGGAAGCCCTGCTCAGCGCCGCAGCGGATATTTTCTTCGAACAAGGATATGCGGCGACCAGCATCGATGCCATCATCGAGCGTGCGGGAGGCTCGAAGCGAAATATCTACAGCGAGTTCGGCAACAAGGAAGGACTGTTCACCGCGATCGTCACCGAAAAGGTCGAGAAGGCACTGTCAGCCCTGACCATCGAAGATGTGGAGGCGCGGGATCTGAGAAGCACGCTCATGGCGTTTGGATGCCAGTTGATGGACGTCCTCATGTCGCCCGCGCTGCTTGGCGTCTATCGGATCGTCGTCACCGAAAATGCGCGATTTCCTGCCCTCGTCCGGGAATTCTACGAAAATGGTCCTGGCCGGGCGAGTGCAAGCCTCGCCGAAGTTCTCGAGGAGGCACAGCGCCGCGGCGAAATCTGCACGGGCGATTGCGTCAGGGCGGCGGACCACTTCTCCGGCATGATCCGCGGCAATCTTCATTTGCAAGTTGTTCTCGGGCTTCGCCCACCACCGGACGCAGAGGAAGCGCGCGCTACGGTTATTTCCGCCGTCGACGTCTTCATCGACGGTGTGCAAGACAGAAACACGCCGTGAAAGGATTGAACCTCAAATTTGACGGGCCGAATGACCCTGATTGCGGACATCTGGCGTGCAACGCCAGAGCAGCTTGGCCAGCCGCTAACCCGCATGCAACATCGCCTTTGCAGGGGAAAGTTGATAGGCTGCGCCGGAAACGCACAACGGATCATATTCTTTTCTTCGTCGGGCCATTGACGGTCCGCGGCAAGCATATCCACCTATCAGCGTGTGCACGGTCTGGAGCCTGGTTCGCGCCGCCGTCCGATCGCAAGAGGGGGAGCCCGTTATGATTTATGCATTTGCGCTTTTCATCGGCATCATCGCGGGACTGCGCGCGATGGTCGCGCCTGCGGCGGTCAGTTGGGCGGCTGCCTGCGGCATGCTTGATCTCCAGGGCAGCTGGCTTGCATTTCTCGGCTGGCGCTTCACGCCGTGGATATTCTCGCTGCTCGCGCTCGTCGAGCTCGTCACCGACCAGCTGCCTTCGACGCCAAGCCGCAAGGTGCCCGTCCAGTTCGGGACGCGCATCGTGCTTGGCGCGCTGAGCGGTGCCGCGATCGGTGTTCCGGCAGGCGCACTCCTCGCGGGCCTCGTACTCGGCGCGGTCGGCGCGGTGATCGGCACCTATGGCGGCGCGGCGCTGCGCGCGCGGCTCGCCGCGGCCTTTGGCAGCGACCGGCCCGCCGCGTTGATCGAGGACGCGATCGCGATCGGTGGGGCGCTGCTCATTGTGAGGTGCTTGTGATGGCCCAGACATTCGACGCGATCGTCATCGGTGCAGGTCAGGCGGGGCCCTCGCTCGCCGGACGGCTGACCAGCGCGGGCATGAAGGTGGCGCTGGTCGAGCGCAAGCTGTTCGGCGGCACCTGCGTCAACACCGGATGCATGCCGACCAAGGCGCTCGTCGCATGCGCCTATGCGGCGCATCTCGCGAAGCGCGGCAGCGACTATGGCGTGATGATCGGCGACATCGCGATCGACATGAAGCGCGTGCAGGGGCGCGCCGAGACCGTCCGGACCAATGCGCGTACCAATGTCGAGAAATGGCTGCGCGGCATGGACGGTCTGACCGTGATCGAGGGCCATGCGCGCTTCGAGAGCGCAGACACGATCCGCGTCGGGGAAGAATTGCTGAGCGCGCCGCGCATCTTTCTCAATGTCGGCGGCCGCGCCAATGTGCCCGACATGCCGGGGATCGATGAGATCGACTACCTCACCAACACGTCGATCCTCGATCTCGATATGCTTCCCGAACATCTCGTCGTTGTCGGCGGCAGCTATATCGGGCTCGAATTCGCACAGATGTACCGGCGCTTCGGCGCCGAGGTGACGGTCGTCGAAAAGGGCCCGCGCCTCGTCGCGCGCGAGGATGAGGACGTGTCCGACGCGATCCGACAGCTCCTCGAGGACGAAGGCATCGCCGTCCGGACGGGCGCCGAATGCATCAATTTCGCGCCGCACGAAAAAGGCATTGCGGTCGGGGTCGATTGCACCTCGGGTGCCCCGGTGGTGGTCGGCAGCCACGTCCTCCTCGCTATCGGACGCATGCCCAACACGCACGATCTCGACCTCGACAAGGCGGGTATCGCGACCGATGCGCGCGGCTATATCACCGTCGACGACCAGTTGCAGACCAGCGTGCCCGGTATCTGGGCGATGGGCGACTGCAACGGCCGCGGCGCCTTTACCCACACCGCGTACAATGATTTCGAGATCATCGCCGCCAATCTGCTCGACGGCGAGGACCGCAAGCTCAGCGACCGTATCCTCGGATATGCGCTCTATATCGATCCGCCACTGGGGCGCGTGGGAATGACCGAGACCGAGGCCCGCAGTTCGGGGCGGCCGCTGCTCGTCTCGAAGCGCCCGATGACGCGCGTCGGCCGTGCGGTCGAAAAGGATGAGACCAGGGGGTTCATGAAGGTCGTGACCGACGCTGAAACGAAGCGGATACTTGGCGCCGCAATCCTCGGGACCGGCGGGGACGAGGCGATCCACGGGATTCTCGACACGATGAACATGGATGCCGGCTATCGCGAGCTCCAATGGGCGGTGCCGATCCACCCCACGGTTTCCGAACTCATCCCGACACTGCTGGGCGACCTCAAGCCCGCGGCCTAGGACGCAGGAGAAGGGAATGATGGAAAATCCCGATTGGCCCCCGCTTCTGTACCCGGACTGGGCGCAAACCTGCGCGGCATTGCATCTCTGGACGCAGGTCGTCGGAAAATACAAGCTGGCCCACACGCCGTGGCTCAACCACAGCTGGCATGCGACACTTGGGGTCAATGCAGAGGGGCTCACCACGGGTCTCGTCGCCGACGCGGGCGGAATCGAGATATGCTTCGATCTCCGGAATCATGAGCTGCACATGGTTGCCACGCGAGGCGGCCGCCTCGCATTCCCGCTGCAGCCCATGTCCGTCGCGCAGTTTCACGACCGCTTCTGTGAATCGGCAAAGGAGCTGGGCGGCGCTCCCGATTTCGACGGTGTTCCCAATGAACTGCCTGAGGCCATTCCGTTCAGGACGGACGATGCGCCCCGCCCCTATGATGCCGAAGCCGCTTCCCGCTTCCACCGCATTCTGGTGAGCGTTTCGCTCGTCTTTCAGCGCTTCAGGACCGGCTTTCTCGGGAAAGTCAGCCCCGTCCATCTGTTCTGGGGCAGCTTCGACCTCGCCGTTACGCGTTTTTCCGGGCGAACGGCGCCATTGCATCCGGGCGGGATTCCCAACCTGCCCGACGAGGTCACGAGGGAGGCCTACAGCCACGAGGTTTCATCCGCGGGCTTCTGGCCGGGCCGCGGGGGCATGGATGAACCCGCATTCTATTCATACGCCTATCCGACTCCGTCAGGCTTTGCCGATGCGGCGATCAGCCCACGGGAGGCGTTCTTCCACCAGGGAATGGGGGAATTCGTGCTGCCCTATGAGGCGGTCCGCAGTGCCGCCGACCCCGAAGCGATGTTGATGCGCTTTCTCGACAGCACATACCGGGCAGCTGCCGAACTCGCGGACTGGGATCGCAAGGCGCTGGAATGCCCGGTGGGAGCGCCGCGCGACGTACGCCTCATTGCGTGACGCCACCTGGCTGGCACCGACTACCATCCGCAAGAGGCAAACATCATCCGTGCATGGTCTGCCCGATCGGGATCACCGTCGTCGCCAGCCGCTCGACCTCGGCGCGGTCGTGGCTGACATAGAGGATCGGCAGGCCCAGCGTATCGCGCACGCGCTCGATCACCTGCATGATCTCCTCGCGCCGTGCGGCATCGAGCGAGGATAGCGGCTCGTCCATCAGCAGGAAGCGCGGTGCCGAGAGCAACGCGCGCCCAATCGCGACACGCTGCGCCTCGCCGCCTGACAGCGTGCGCGGCCAGCGGTCGAGCAGATGCGCGATGCCGAGAAAGTCGATCACCTCGTCGAAGCCGATCCAGCGCTGCGTCGGATCGGCGAGTCTTTCGCCATAGAGCAGGTTGGAGCGTACGCGGCGATGCGGGAAGAGCCGTCCATCCTGGAAGACATAGCCCGCGCTGCGCGCCTCGGGCGGGCGGTCGATCCCGGTGTTGGCGTCAAACAGCGTTTGGCCCGCGATGATGATTTGGCCGCGATTGGGGCGGACGAGGCCTGCGGCCATGTTGAGGATCGTCGTCTTGCCCGCGCCCGAGGGGCCGAACAGCGCGGTCAACCCTGGCCCCGCGCTGAAGGCCGTAGTGACCCTCGCTTCCCCCAGCCGCACCTCGACATCGATCTCAAAGGACATGGCCGCCCCGCCCGTGGCCCGCGCGTCGCGCGAGCAGTTCGGAAGCGATCAGCGCCGCCAATGACAGGATCACCGAGATGATCGCCAGCCGCGTCACCATCGCCTCGGCGCCGGGGATCTGCAGCGCACCATAGATGGCAAGCGGCAGCGTCTGCGTTTCGCCGGGAATGTTGGACACGAAGGTGATGGTCGCACCGAACTCGCCGATCGATCGCGCAAAGCCAAGCACCGCGCCGGCAAGGATGCCGGGCACCGCGAGCGGCAGCGTGATCGTCCAGAAGACGTGCAGCGGCGTCGCGCCCAGCGTCCGCGCCGCACTTTCCAGCCGCCGGTCGACCGCCTCGATCGACAGCCGCATCGCGCGCACCGTCAGCGGCAGCGCCATCACTGCGGCAGCGATCGCCGCCCCCGTCCAGCGGAACATCACCGTTACGCCGAACCAGCTTTCGAGCCATGCGCCCACCGGGCCGTTGCGACCAAAGGCAAGCAGCAGCAGCCAGCCCGTCACCACTGGAGGGACGACCAGCGGCAGATGGACCAACGCGTCCAGCAGTACACGGCCGGGAAAGCGCTTGCGTGCGAGCAGCCAGGCGATGCCGAAGGACAGGGGCAGGATCGCGGCGACCGCGACGATGCTGACCTTCAGGGACAGCGCTATGATCCCGACTTCCTCGGCAGAGACCACGGTCAGCGTGCCTGAAATCCGAAGCGCGCGAAAATCGCCTTGCCCTCGCGCGAGATCAGGAAACGGCGAAAGGCGTCGGCTTGCGGATGGCGGGACGCCGCGAGCGTGCCGATCGGATAGGTGATCGGCGGATGGCTCGACGGCGGGAACAGCCCGACCAGCTTCACGCGCCGCGAGGCGCGCGCGTCGGTCTCGTAGACAATCCCCAGCGGTGCCTCACCGCGCTCGACCAACGCCATCGCGGCGCGGACATTCTCGGCGCGGGCGAGGCGGTTCGCAACCGAAGGCCAAACGCCAAGCCCCGTCAGCGCCGCCTTGCCATAGCGCCCCGCGGGCACCGCATCGGGATCCGCCATTGCCAGTCGCCCGTCCCCCAGCGCCGCTGCAATCGGGAAGCCGCGCCGGATCGGCAGCGTCACGCGGCTCGTCGCGGGTGCGATCAGCGCCAGCCGGTTGGCGAGGAAGGAGACGCGTGTGCCCTTGCGGATCAGGCCCTTCTGCGCGACCGCATCCATCCACGGCTCATCCGACGAGACGAAGATGTCGGCGGGCGCTCCCGCCTCGATCTGCCGCGCGAGCGCCGAGGATGCGGCGAAGGACAATACAGGCCGCGCATGCCCCTTCGCGGCCCAAGCATTGCCCGCGGCGGTCAGCGATTCCTGCAGGCTCGCGGCCGCCAGCACCAGCGGGCCGCGCTGCTGCGCCATCGCCGGCGTCGTGATCGTGGCTAGCATCGCCAGCCACAGGTGCAGGAGCCGTGTCAGAGGGTTGCGCATGTCGGTCCCCATCGTTCGTTATGCATAGTTCTATACAGCGACCGACAGCGCTTGCCAGTGACCTTGCGTCACGCGCTGCGCGGCGGTTCGGGCACGTCGCGGAGCAGATCGCGCAGGGTTCCCCAGTCGACGCCCTCGCGAATACGGCCAAGCTGCGCCTCGATCGCGCGATAATGCGCGAGCACGCGCGCGCCGGCTTCGGTCAGTTTTGCCCCGCCGCCGTGTTTGCCGCCCGCCGCGGTTTCGACCAGCGGCTCCGCCCAGCAGCGGTTCATCGTGTCGACGAGCATCCAGGTCCGCCGATAGCTCATGCCGAGCATGCGGCCGGCGGCCGAGATCGATCCCTCGCGCGCAATGGCTTCGAGCAACGCGGCCTTGCCCGGCCCCATTGCGATCTCGTCGCCGAGCATGATCTGCGCCCTGATCTTGAGCGTTGCCTTGCCGGTCATCGCTGCATCCTCCGCGTCACGTCCCGCCAGAATAGCGCAAGCCGATCCAGAGCGTCCTCGGTGTCGCGCGTTCGACCACGCCGCCCGCGCTGCGCGCCGCCTCGACGCGCGCATTGGCGAGGTTCTCGCCGCGCGCCTCGATCAGCAGCCCGTGCGCCACGGGCCAGGCGACACGCGCATCGATAGTGAAGGCATCATCAAGCGCTATCTGGTTCTGATCATCCTCATACTGGTCGGAGACATAGCGCAGCGTGACCGATGCGCCCGCGCCTTTCCCCGGCTGCCAACCCAATGTCGCCGAAGCCATGTGCTCGGGGGTCTGCGCGGGGCGCAGCCCATCGAGCGGGAGGGCAATGCCCGACGCCTTCAGCGTGCTGTCGGTATAAGCATAGGCCGCCGCCAGCCGGAAAGCGGCGATCGTGAGCGCCGCATCAAGCTCGACGCCCTGCGCCTTCACCCGGTCGACATTCTCGCGCCGGCGAAGCGTCCCCGGCTGAAGCGTGACATTGGCGATGGCGTCATCGAGGCGGTTGGAGAAGACGGTCGCGCTCAGGCGCGCATTGGCCAGCGGCCGCCAGTCGATGCCGGCCTCCACGCCAGCCAACTGTTCGGGGCTGAGCGCCGCATTGGCCTGCGTCGTCTCCGCACCGACACGGAAAGGGCGGTAGAGTTCGTTCAGGGTGGGCAGCCGCCAGCCCAGATAGGCAGCGGTGCGCAGCGTCACCGCATCGACCGGGCGGAAGGCGAGGCCGGCCCGTGCGGTCGGCTCCCAACCCTGCCGATCGGCGAAAGTCAGGTCGCTGATCGTCGCGCCGGTCAACTGGCGCTCACGCCGAAACCCGTCCGATAGCCACCAGCGGTCGATCCGCGCGCCGCCGGTCAAGGTCAGCGCTTCGGACAGCTGCGCCGACAGCTCCGCAAATGCGCCCAGCGTGTCGCTGCGTCCGCCCGCCTCGCGCCCGTTTCTGGGGCGGCCCGCGAAATACTGGAAGAACTCGCGCGTCACGCCGCTCGTGCGCCGCCAGTCGGTGCCGATCCGAAGCTCGATCGCCTCGCCCAATGGCGGGCGCAGCTCGAAGCGCGCGCCGATCCCCGTGGATGGAACGCTGTATTGGTCCGAGGTCTGCGTCGCGAGCGAGCGATCGGCATTGAGGCTCGCAAAGCTGCTCTGGAAATCGCGGAGCTGCAGATAGCCGAGCGCCGACCAGCCCCAGTCGCCGCGCCCGACAAGCCGCACGCTCGCATCGGCGCCGTCGCTGCCATTGCCGCTGAAGGCAAAACCGCGCTCGCGCCGGTCGGTGAACAGCAGCATATTGGCCTGCAGTTCGGTTGCCGTCGAAAGCGGCACCACCGCACGCGCGGCCAGGCTCGCCTGTTCATAGGGCGCGGGTCGGTCGGCAGCGCCGCGACTTTCGCGCGCCACGGGGATGAAGCCATCGCTACGCTCGTAACTTGCGCCCAGCGTCACAAAACCCTGCCCCAGTCGCGCGGCGAGCGACGCGTCGGCCTGCACCGAATCGCGGCTGCCAAAGGCCGCCGACACCCCCCAAGGCGCGAGCGTATCGGGTCCGGCGCTGGTCAGCTCGATCGTCCCCGCCAGTGCACCCGGGCCCGCGACCCCGCTGCCGCCGCCCCGCGTAACGCGCACCTGGTCGAGCCGTTCGGGCACAAAGGCGGGCCAGCTTATCCAGCCTCCAAAGGGATCGGTCTGCGGCACGCCGTCGAGGATCAGCAGCGCGCGGCTAGACGCATTGCCGCCGAGCCCACGCAGCGTGACGCCCTGGCTCGTCGGATTGGCCGAACGCGCGTCCGAACGGCGAAACTGCTGCAGCCCCGCAACATCGCGCAGGACATCCTCCAGCCGGTCGCTCGCGCTGCTCGTGAGCCGGTCGCGGTCGATCGTGACGATGTCATAGGCGGCCTCGCCCGCCGAGGCTTCGAGGCCATGGCCGGTGACGATGATCTCGCCCTCGGCATGCGCCGCAACCGGCATGGCGAGCAGCATTGCGGGAAGGACATGACGCATTGTCGGGTTTAGGCCGCGGGCGCGAAATGGTCGGGATGCGCCGCCGCAAAGGCGTCGATCTCGGCGCAGGCAGCGTCGATGCGGACAAGAGCCGGGTAGGCGTCAAGCGGCGTGCCAAAACGTCGCGCATTGTACATCTGCGGAACAAGGCAGAGATCGGCGAGGCCCGGGCGGTCCCCACCAAGGAATGGCGCATCGGGCGTCGCCATCGCCTCCAGTGCCGCGAAACCCTCGCCGATCCATCGATGGATCCACGCATTGCGCGCTGCCTCGTCGAGCCCGAGCTCGCTCTTCAGATACTGGAGGATGCGCAGATTGTTGATCGGGTGCGTGTCCGCGGCGATCACCAGCGCCTGCGCCAGCGCGTGCGCGCGCCCGATCGGATCGCGTGGCAGCAACGGCGGCTCGGGATGGTGCCTGTCGAGCCAGTCGATGATCGCGAGCGATTGCGGGATGAAATGGCCGTCGACCTCGATCGTCGGGACGAAGCCCTGCGGGTTGCGCGCCAGATTCTCCGCGCTGCGCTGATCCCCCGCGAGCAGGCTGATATCATGCCGTTCATAGGCGACGCCCTTGAGGTTGAGCGCGATGCGGACTCGATAACTGGCCGAGGACCGATAATAGTCGAACAGGCGAACGGTCATTCACTCTCTCCCGCGGTCAGCGCCAGCAGCGCGAAGCTCGCGAGCCAGTGCTCGCCCATATAGTCGCCTGCTATGTGCGGCAGGCTTGCGGCGAGATGCACGTCGGCGGTCTCGCGCGCAAGCGCCGCCTCGGACCCGTCGAGCGCGTCTGCCACTTGGCGCCAGCACCAGGCGCGGCTGAGGTTGAAGCCGTCGAGATGCGCGATCTTGCCGTCGCTTCGGTCCGAAACGGTGGCGGGCGTTAACAGGCTCGCAGGCGCGCCCACCGCCACGTCCGGCAGGAATGCCCCGAACCATTCGGCAAAAGCTCCGCGCGACAGCACGCGCTGCATCACCAGCGCCTCGATCAGCGCGGAGGACAGGAATTCGTCGCCCCCCGGCTCCCAGCCATTGCAGCGCTTGTCCTCGCCGTAATAGTCGGCCGCGCGCGCGCGGATCAGATCGGCGAGCGACGCATCATGCGTCTCGGCCCAGGCGAGCGCGTGCACCAGCGCAAAGGCGGTGTTGAAATGCGTACCCGTCCGGATTGGATAGGTCAGTCGCGGCAGATAGCCGTGGAAGCGATTGGCAAAGGCGCGCGCCAATGGCTCGAGCGCCTCACCCCATTCGGCATCGTCATGCCGTACCGCCTCGTCGTGCAGCGCAAGCAGCCACGCCCAGCCATAGGGCCGCTCGAACCCGCCGGTATAGGCGCGGTCGAGATAGGCGAGCTCCCCTGCCACCTTGTGCGACACCAGCATCTCGTCGGCGATTGCCCTGATCTCGGCGGAGACGGGCAGGTCCGGAAAGAGCCTCCGGATCCTCAGCAGCATCCAGTAGCCATGGACGCAGCTGTGCCAGTCGAAGCTGCCATGGAAGATCGGGTGCAGCGCGCGCGGCCCGAGTACATCCTCGGGCCCGTCCATCACATGGTCCAGCTTGTGCGGATATTCGCGCCGGACATGGCCGAGCGCGAGCGCGGCGAAATGCGCCGCCATTTCGGGGGTCAGTGTCTGTGTCATCGGAACGCCAGAAAATAGATGATGAGGAGGTTGCAGATAAGCAGCGGCAGCGCGGTGCCGATCTGCGCGCGGATCACGCCGTTGCGGTCCTTCAGCTCAAGCAGCGCCGCGGGGACGATGTTGAAGTTCGCGGCCATCGGCGTCATCAGCGTGCCGCAGAAACCCGCGAGCATGCCGACCGCGCCGATCACCGCGGGGTTTCCGCCGAAGTCCTGGATCAGCAGCGGTACGCCGATCGCCGCCGCCATCACGGGGAAGGCGGCGAAGGCATTGCCCATGATCATCGTGAACAACGCGATGCCAAGCGCATAGACCGCGACCGCCGCGAAGCGGTTGCCCTGGGGAATCGCTTGTCCGGCGAGCTCGCCGATGATGTCGCCTACGCCCGCCAGCGCGAAGACCACGCCGAGTGCTGCGAGCATCTGCGGCAGCACCGCGGCCCAGCCGACCGAATCCATCAGCCGGCGCCCTTCATTGAGCGGTGCGAGCACAGGCGGCCGCAGCCAGGCCATCGACACGATCAGCGCAGTGAGCGCGCCCACGCCGAGCAGGATCAGCGTCACCCATTTGGGATCGAAAATCCCCGACTGGCCGAAGGGCGTGTAGTTATAGGCGAGCGTGCCGAGCAGCGCGGTCGCCGGGATGATCAGCGCGGGCAGGAAGAGCCGGTTGCTCAGCCGCGCCGACAATGCCTCACGTTCGGCATGCGTGGTCGTGTGCGGATCGCCGTGGCCGAGCAGCCCGAAACCCGCAAGCCCGACGAGGCAGAGCACGAGCACGCCATTGCCGAGATCGCCCAGCCGGTTGCCCACAAGGAAGCTCAGCGCGAGCAATCCCCAAAAGGCCGCGTTGCCGAAGCGCTTGGCGTTGCTCGCATCCAGCGCGCTCAGCAGTGCGAAGGCCGCGAACATCGCGCCGCCCAGCGTATAGAGCCAGTCGAGCGTGATCATGGCGCTATCCCGCTCGCGGTCGCGACCGGTTCGCCTGTCGCCACGCGCTTCAGCCGCCGGTCGAGCAGCATCAGCCGCGCGCCATGGATCAGGAAGGCGAGGATCGCGGTCGGGATCGCCCACACCGAGAGCTGGAGCGGCGCGAGTTCGATGCCATAGGTCTCGAACGTGCCCTTGATTAGCAGGATCGAGGCGATCGCGATGAAGATGTCCTCGCCGAAGAACAGCCCGACATTGTCGGTCGCTGCGGCATAGCTCTTCACCTTCTCGCGCGTCGCGTCGTCGAGGCTGCCAGCCTGCTGCTCGGCAGCGGCCTCGGCCATCGGCGCGACAAGCGGGCGGACGGTCTGCGCATGCCCTGCAACCGATGTGAGTCCCAGCGCGGAGGTGATCTGGCGGATCGCGAGATAGGCGAGCAGCAGCTTGCCCGTTGTCGCGCCCTTCAGCCCCGCGATCAGCGTGCGCGCGCGCTGCTGCAGCCCGTAACGCTCGAGCAGCCCGATCACGGGCAGCACGATCCAGATTATGCTGACATAGCGGTTGTCGTTGAACGCCTTGCCGAGCGCGGCCACCACTTTGACCAGATCGAACCCCGCGGCGATCCCGGTTGCGAGCGCCGCCACGGTCACGACGAGCAGCGGGTTGAAACGCAGCACGAAGCCGATGACGACGATCGCGATGCCGATCAGCGGAAGATAGTGCATCTAGATCCTCCCCGGCACGGGGAGGGGGAC
>NZ_JBYSXE010000041.1:0-37322 GCF_058781925.1 Sphingobium sp. FW306-1B-F04DB
GTCACCCTCCTGCATTGAAGCGTTCGCGACTTCGTACCATCCAGGAGGGTGACTACATCAATTACGCGGTGTCCGGAATCGGATCAGCCGCCCCGCCTCTATGGCAGGAATTTGATCGTGAGCGGTCAACGCGTCAAAGTCGACCGAGAATGTGTGACATTGAGGTGATGCTCCTCCCTTGCGAGGGAAATGCAAAGATGGGTCATTCCCGTTCGTCCGCTCAATAAACCTGCGGCCTAATCCCTGTGATTAGCCCGCGCTGCAGCTTGGCCGGCACCCGCAAGCGCAAGCCGCGCGATCCGCCCGCGGTCCCCAGCCGCGGGGCTTGCGCTGTCGCCATCCCAGAAATCGTCCTCGGCATAAGCGGCCAGCGCCTGCTCATAGCGCAACAACCGCGTTCGCGCGTCGGCCACGACTGCAAGCGCGATGCGCACTTCAGCAAAGTCGTCGCCCGCGCCCTCGGCCACCGCGCGCGCCTCGGCGGCATAGCCGCGATCGGCGAGATAGCGGCTTGCGGCGTCGCGCGCCTGGGCAAGCGCGCTCATCGGGTCACCAGGGATGCGGCGGCGATTCGACCGTCGGGCCGCCTTCATAGGGACGCCAGGGTTCAGCCAGCCGGCCCTCGCGCGCCTTGTAGAAATACTGGCTGCACACCAGCCACCCCTTCAATGGGCGCAGCGGCAGCAGGCAGGTGACGACGAGGAAGGGCAGCGAAGTCACCAGATGCACCCAGAAGGGCGGGTCGAGAAAAACCTCAAGCAGCACCGCGAAGACCACCGCCGGCACGCAGCCAAAGCAGATCACGAAAAAGGCGGGGCCGTCCGCGGGATCGGCAAAATCATAGCTCAGCCCGCAGCTGTCGCATTGCTTGCGCAGCTTCAGAAAGCCGTCGAACAAGGAGCCCTCCCCGCAGCGCGGGCATTTGCCGCGAATGCCTGTGCGGATCGGGTCGAGCCGCGGCCATTTCCTGGCGTCATCAACAGTTTCGATCATCTCGTCATTTTCCTGGGCGTCGGGCAGGTTGCAGCGCGACTCGCGCATTGCACATCGCGACGCGCACGGTTATGTATGTATTTAGCACCCATACATTGTCAAGGTTATGTCCATGCAAAACTGGTCACCCCGTATCGATCTCGCGGCTGGTCCCAAATATCTCGGGATCGCCGCGGCACTGTCGCGCGACATCGAGTCCGGAGTGCTCCAGCCCGGGGATCGACTGCCACCGCAGCGCACGCTCGCCGACCGGCTCTCGATCGACCTGACGACGGTCACGCGCGCCTATAACGAGCTGCGCCGTCTCGGCCTGATCGAGAGCGATGGTCGCCGCGGAAGTTTTGTCCGGGCGCCCGCGGGCACGAGCGCTGACGCACGCGACCCCGCGCCGATCGACACGGGCATGAACCTGCCCCCGGAGCCCGTTGGGGGCACGCTCGCCGAACGCCTCGCCCGGGGCATGGCCGAACTCGTCAGGAGACCCGGCGCGTCGGCGCGCTTCCAGTATCAGCCAAGCGGTGGCGCGCAATCGGATCGGGTGGCCGCGGCTGCCTTCCTGCGCAGCTGTGCGATCGACGCGTCGGAGGACATGGTGGTCATCACCGCAGGCGGCCAGAACGCGCTGCATGCGATCGCCAGCGCGGTGCTAGCGCCGGGCGACGTGGTCGCCACCGCGCGTTTCAGCTATCCCGGATTCACCGCGATCGCGCGCCGCTTCGGGCTCGAGCTTGCGCCCATCGCCTCGGATGATCAGGGGCTGGATCCCGCGGCGCTCGACGCGTTGTGCCGAAAGCGCGGCGTACGCGCACTTTATGTTGTTCCAACCAACGACAATCCCACGACCGCGACGATGGGCCTCGAACGCCGCCGCGCCATTGCGGAGATCGCCGAACGCCACGGCATCGCGGTGATCGAGGACGATGCCTATGGCCGGTTGCCCGCCGCGCCGCTGCCCGCCATCGCCAGCTTCGCGCCCGAGCGCAGCTGGTATGTCGCGAGCCTGTCCAAGATCATCTCGCCCGCGCTGCGCGTCGCCTGGTTGCGCGCGCCCTCCGTCAAGCAGGCCTGGCGTGTGGCGACCGATATCCACGAAACCACGATCATGGCGCCGCCGCTCAACGCCGCGCTCGCCACGCAATGGCTGGGCGACGGCAGTTTTGCCGCGCTGATCGAGGAGATGCGGATCGAGGCGCGCGCGCGGCAGAACATCGCCGCGGAGATCCTGTCAGACCTTCGCTTCGCCGCGCATCCCGAGGGGTATCATCTCTGGCTGCCGCTTCCCGGACATGTGGCCGCCGCCGATCTGGTCAACGCATTGCGTCCGGTCGGCCTTTCGGTCGTGCCGTCGGACGCCTTCGCGGTAGCCGCCAGCGATGCAGAGCGCGCGCTGCGCATCTCAATCGGGGGCGGGCTGACGCGTGAGCGGCTGGGGCGCGCGCTGCGCCTGCTTGATGCGCTGGTCGACACTACTTCACACCGCAGGGCGCCGCTGGTCTGATACATACAAAGCGCAGCATTACCCCTACAAAATGTCTCAGGCAGCCTGCTGGACGAAGGCGCGTTCCTTCTCGATCCACTGCGCAAAGCTCGGCCGCGCCAGGATTGCTTCGATATAGGCGAAGGTTCGCGGCCAGCGCGCCCTATCGATCGCGATGCCGATATGCCCCAGATTGACGAAGGGGCTCGCGACCGCAATGTCCGCGAGCGTCAGCCGGTCGTCGACCAGATAGCCCGAATCGGGGATCGTCTTCTCGAGATAGTCGAGGATCGGCGGCAGCTCGTCGCGTTCCGCCGCGTCGGCCGCCGCGAGGTCGCCCTCGCGCCCCAGGATGCGCGGCGCCACGAACCGGTTGAAGAACATCTTCCCCCCACACCCCACCAAAATCGTGTCCGAAAATTCCTCAAACCAGATCGTCCGTGCGCGCGAACGCGGCTCGGCGGGGATCAGCGCCGGGTCGGGATATTTGGCCTCGAGATAGGTGATGATCGCGGTCGAATCGCAAATCTTGAAATCGCCGTCGCTGAACGCGGGCATCTTGCGAAACGGGCTCGCGGCCTCGAATTCGGGACCGCCGCGCCCCAGCCCCGCCATCTCGAGTTCGAGCGTCAGCCCCTTCTCCGCCGCATAGGCCAACACCTTGCGGACATAGGGCGACATCGAAGAACCGTAGAGCTTCATCATCCTTCTCCTGCGACTCGTAATTACGTTGCAATTTGATACGCATATCCACCACAGGGCGGCGCCAGACGCAAGGTATTGATCCCCTCCTTCCCGCCGCCCCGTTCAGCCCCTATGCCCGGATCATGAATCATATTGCCCGCATCTGCATACTCGTTCCCGATCCCGCCGATCCCCAGTTCGGCACCACCTGGCGCCCCCAGGCAGGCCTGCTCGAAGCGCCGCTCGCCGCCGCGGGCATGGCGGTCGACTTCCGGCCCTGGACAGCGCCAGGCGACCTCGCGAGCCATGATCTTGTCCTGCCGCTCCTCGCCTGGGGCTATCATGGTCGCCCGGCAGAATGGGCGGCCTTCCTCGAGGCCTGCGACGCGCTGCCGGTTGCCAATGCCCCAGCGGTGCTTCGCCGCAACACCGACAAGCGTTACCTCATTGACCTCGCCCGCCGCGGCGCCCCTGTAGTGCCCACGCTCTGCTTCGAGTCCTTCGCGCCCGGCGACGTTGCGCACGCCGAGGCGCATTTCGGCACCGCGCGCCTCATCGCCAAGCCCCCCATTTCCGCGGGCGCGCACGGCACATATCGCCTGAATGCCGCTTCCGATGCGCCAGCGGCCTGGGGTCTGCCCATGCTCGTCCAGCCGATGATGCCCGCAATCGCCCGGGAAGGCGAATGGTCGCTCTTCTTTTTCGGCGGGCATTACAGTCACGCGATCCTCAAGACCATCGCCGACGGTGATTTCCGCGTTCAGATCCAGCATGGCGGGGCCGCGCGCGCTGCCGAGCCCCCCGAAGCAGCAATGGCGGCCGCGCAAACCGTCCTCGCCGCGATCCAAGAACCGTTGCTCTATGCGCGCGTCGATCTGATCGCCGATGACGCAGGGCGCTACCTGCTCATGGAGCTCGAACTCATCGAACCCCAGCTCTTTTTCGAGCACGCCGAAGATGGAGGCGCCGCGTTCGCACAGGCGGTTGCGGCGACAACGGCGCGCTGAGGTTCCACCGGACACGAGCGCTCACCCCCGCCCATAATGAACCGCCAGCCGGTCAAGGGCGAGGTTCCGCACGAGCTTGCCCGCGCGCGACGGCGAGCCCAACTCCTTTCCGACCATTGCAGCCCGTCGCCCGCACAGCCCGCGCACCACACTACGTCGGCCAGCCCCGGACCGACCGCGGCGATCGCCGCTTCGAAGCGCCTCTTGGCCGCGATCTGCGTCAGCGTCGGATCAATCCCGACGGCCGCCGCCGTCCCCCCAGAGAGGCGCTGCGTTTCCGGTGATCGTCGCACACCCCCCACCGCTGCGGTCTTACAATCGGCACGCAACCGCTCGCCGGCCTCTTTTTCGGCGCGTACTGATCAGCCCGCGCGACGCCAGTCAGGACAGCGGCGACAGCCGGGTTCACCGTGACGCTCGGCGGAGGTCCGCGCCGCGCCCTGTCGCTGCACGCGCGCGGTCTCGTCGATGCCGCGCGCCACCGGCACCGGTTCGTGCCGTTCATGGTCTGCTCTCTTACAATTGTTGCACCTTCCACTTGCCACGCAGGCAATACTGTAGGAAAAAAAGAAACCGTATCGGTTAGTTGATGTGGGGAATTGCAACTTGATCACCGCTATCCGCGAGGTGCGCCGCGCCCGGAAAATGACGCTCGAGGATGTTGCCCGACGCTGTAATCCGCCGACTACCGCCCAGACCATCGGTCGGCTCGAAACCGGCACGCGCACCGTCTCGGTCGACTGGCTCAACCGCATCGCGGACGCTCTCGGCGTCACGGCCGCCGATCTGGTCAGGCTGCCCGATCGCGCCGACCTGCCCCTCGCCGCGCTGCTCGATGCCGAGGGCGCGCAGGCGCCGCGTCATGAAGCGATCGTCACCCCACCCAAACCTTCGGACGACCTGGTGGCCGTCGTCGTGCGCGCCGCGATCGGCGACTATCGCACGGGCGACGAAATCTGGTGCGCACGGCTATCACCCCATCGCTTCGGTGAAGCGCTCAATCGGGACATATTGCTCCCACGCCCAGCGGGTCGCTTCATCTTCGGGCGGCTGATCGGGCGTGACGGAGACCGACTCCACGTCTTGCCCCTCGGTGCGGGCGGGCGTCAGCAGGTGATCAGCGACCCGCCCTGGGCGGCGATGGCGGTGCGGCTTGTCCGCACATTTTGACGAGATCCCGGTGTCGTGCCTGGATAAGATCGCCTCAAGGAAATGACGGAACACTACGGGAAGCAACTTTGTGCACTGGAGCGCCTGCTCAGCTAACACTGCCTCGCATCATGCAGCCATGCCTGGGCTGCGCGCTGAAAACCCGCCGTTCACTCATAAAAACCTTGAGACGATTGCTGGGGTCGTCTGCGGTCATTGATGCATTGAGAAAGCGGTGCCCATGATCGGTCGAGAGGAAGTATCAAGGAAAGCTCTTGCCAGTGTTTTCCCGCTGAGCTTCTCCCAGACATGGC
Organism: Sphingobium sp. FW306-1B-F04DB; assembly: GCF_058781925.1. NCBI lineage: Bacteria > Pseudomonadati > Pseudomonadota > Alphaproteobacteria > Sphingomonadales > Sphingobiaceae > Sphingobium > Sphingobium sp. FW306-1B-F04DB. The sequence continues at coordinate 5,625 of NZ_JBYSXE010000041.1, forward strand.
TTGCAAGGAGTGCAGGCGGGAAAAGGTGGATAAACTTCTTAAACGAGACGTTCTGCCTCAATGACATGGCGCCCAGATGTGCCTTCCACAGCGCCGGTTATCAATGCGTCCGCGATAGGTCCGGGACGGCTCATGCGCAGGCGCAGGGGGAGCACGGGAGCCAGGGCGCCAAAAACCACCCGGGCTAGGCGTTCGCCCGCGCGAAACTCCGCGCGATCGGCATCGATTAGCCCGGGTCTGACCAGGGTCAGCGACGGAAAGCCCAATTGCTTCCAGATCCTGCTCGAGCGCCCCTTTTGCCCGACTGTAGAGGAAACGCGATTGGGGATCGGCATTCAGCGCTGAAGTCAACGCAAGCGCCTTTGCGCCATGCTTTCGCGCGATCCTTGCTGCCTCGAGCGGATAGTCGTGGTCGACGCGCCAGAAGGCGTTGGCGGATCCCGCTGTCGACCGCGTCGTTCCAAGTGTGCAGATGACCCCGTCAGCGCGCCACCATGCCGCCTCGTCGCGAAGATGTTCAAAATCAACGAGCGGATTGGCGAGCTTCGAATGAACGGCAAGTGGCCTCCGGGTTGGCGCGACGATTTCAGTTACCCGGTCATCAGCAATCAGCCGATCGAGAACATGGCCGCCGATCACGCCCGTGGCGCCGATCAAAAGGATGGTACTGTTCAAGCCGTCTCCAGATTCTTGGCGCTGCTTCACGCCATGCCCATGTTGGAGCGCCCCGTTGAGTGATCTGGGCCCTGGTTCGCATTCCCAACGCACACGCTTGTCGAACCGGGCTCCTTTCTCCTCAAATAGCACTGGCCACAGTCGAAACGGCGGCCGACAGAAAGACGGAAGGTTGCTATCATCGCTGGGAATTCCGGGATAGGACGAATGCATCGCTGGAACTGCTGGCGCGGATTGCGCTCAGTTTACAGACGGACGCAATGGTGTCTTCGCGGGGCGAAGGGGCTGGAACGCAAGGGTCTGACCGATAGACTGGCGTCCCGCGGAACCCGCGGGAAAATCTTGGCAGACATCAGAGTTCACTGTGTCTGACAATCAGCGATATCGTCTACGCTCACCCCCAGCGCCGCTGCAACACGCTCGAATTCATCATGGTTGAGCAGGTCGCCATCGTCGTTGACGGCGCGAAGCTTTGCGACCGGGACATGCGCTTTCGACGCAATCTGCTCGAGGGTCACGTCAATTTCATCGGCAAGGACGGTGAGCCAAGGGGCTCCATTCACGATTCGCGCGCGACAGTCTGGGTTAATGGGCATAGCAAGTCTCCGAGCCTCTCCCGATAACGGTCCCCCCACCGGTAGTGCATTCGCACCTGGCGGGCCGCTGTAAGGGCGCCCCCAATGACGAGTCCCTGGAGAGCCTTGGCTTCAGACACATCCGTCACCTTGCGACAACTCATCAGCTCAATCCGAGTTCACCTGATTTTCGGAGAGCGAGGCGCGGGAACGATGCTGTGTCGCGCATCATCTGAATGGCCCGCACTCCCAGGCCGTAAGCGGCCTCAGGCGCTCTGAAAGCCCGACTCTTGCAGAGGAGCAGCAGGCGCGGTCCTCCGGAGACCCGGAAGCCCCCTCACCACATCCCGGACGATGGCCGCCCGAGCCGTTCCAGAAGGACAAGCTCTCCCGCCCCCGAAATTTAGGTAGGGGGCAAGGCGCGGGGAAAACACATTTAGCTGCTTGCAGCCACGGCACGTACAAATTGATCTATCGCGCCGTCCAATGGCCGCAAAAGGCACCCGCGTTCGCTGCGCAATGCTGCCTGTCGTGGACGGTGCGCCACCCAGCCCATCTCGAGCGCTGGCCTGCCAATGATAGCTGCGGCTGAAAACCTGCCCGATCGGGCAATCGCGCGGGCAAATCCTTCCCACGTGAGCGGCGTTTCATTAGTGACATGCCACAAGCCGCGCGCGCCATCGATCGCTAGGTCGAGCGTCGTGCGCACCAGATCAGGAACATAGGTCGGGGTGACGACGACGTCGCTCGCTGCTGAAAATTCTGACCGTCGCCGCAATGCGCGCATGAGATGCATGGCAAAATTATGGTCGTCGAACGGGGAGAAGAACGCGGCTGTTCTGACGATCAGGATCGGGCCCTCGAGTGCGCAAAGCAATCTGTCGGCCTCAGCCTTGCTACGGCCATATACGCTTAGCGGCGCCGGCCTGTCCGCCTCGACATAAGGATTCTCGTGCTCGCCGGAAAACACGAGATCGCTCGAAAAGCCGACAAACGGTATATTGCGGTCGGTGCAGGCGCGCGCCAGCTCGACCGCGCCGTCCCGGTTTGCGGACATGCAGGAAAGCGGATCGCCCTCGGCGTCGTCGACCCTCACCCAGCCTGCCGCGTTGATCACAAGCCAAGGTTTCACATCCTCCAGCACCTGGCTCGCCATTGCCGGATCTCCGAGCGGCAGCTCCTGCCGGCTCGTCGTGCGGAATGCCAGATTGCGCAGGCGGCACGCGCCGGCGATCGCTTGGCCGAGGGTGCCGGTGGCTCCCGTAATGAGAATTGGCCGGCGATCCCGGGCAACGGGATTGGGGCGCCGCGATCCGGCGGGGGAAGCGTGCTGCCACCAACCCGTCCCCGCAAGCGCCGGATGGGTGTAGTCCGTGCCCGTTGCGATCGACCGGAGCAGCGGCGCGAGCGCTGTCTCTCGGGGCGGCGTCGAGCGAATATCCCAGACTCCGCTTTCATATTCGCCGCGCTGCTCGGTCAGAAGGCTTGTCCAGTCATAAGCGCCCAACAGGCTCCACGCCGTCATTCCAATGACCTCGCTGCCTGCGGCCCGTGCGGCATGCGCCGTCTTCCAAGCCTCGTTCAGCCAGCGCATCTGTTCCTCGCGCGTGCAGCCGTTATGGATTTCGGTAAGCGCTACAGGCAGTTGGTAGCGCGCCCAGGTGTCGCCGATTGCGCCCGCCAAACCCGTCGGCTCACACTCTGGCACGCCCGCGGCCGCGACATCGGCGTAGCACTGCCTACCGTTGGAGCCATGCGATTCAGGCGGGTGGCGCTCGAGCACATCATCGAGATACCGATCGCTTGTGAGATAATGGTTGATACCGATAACCCCGGGCGGGCACGGGGCCGCCGCGATAATGTCGAGGCGGCGCTGGAAGCCGAAGCCGCTCATCCTGGCGTAAAGGGGATGGCAGGCTGTCACACCGCCGCACAGAAGATCCAGGCTTGCCCAGCGGCGCATGTTGTCGAAGCGGACCTGGTCCGCAACGGCGGCCGTCCCGAAGGTTCTTCCAACGTCTTCAGTCTGGACAAGTCGGGCGTCGGGAACGATCCTCCGAATGGCCTGCATCGAGAGACGTACAGCGTCGACCTGGTTGAGCAAAGCCAGCCAGAATGATCTCTCGTCGCGCACATGCGGATACCAGAGGCCGTAAAGCGCTGCAAAGCGCGCCGTCGTGAGCGGCTCGTTGATCGGGGTCCAGTCACAAATCCATGGATAGCGCTCGGCGACACGCCCCGCATGCGCAGCGACCCCGGGCGCGAACGTCTCGGAAAGAAGGTTTGTATAGGCGGGGCCGCTGCCGTGATGAACGAGACCGGCAATGATTCCTAGCCCGAGTGCGCGCATGCGACCCATGGCGTCGTCGCTCGAACGCCAGTGACATTCGGTCGGATCCCCGGGAGAAACGGTTTCCCAAAGGATCGGATAGCGAAGATGCGAAAGACCCAGGCTCGCGAACCGGGCCAGGTCATCGCTACGCAGGTAATGGCCGGTCCGTTCGGACTGATCCTGGAATCCGTCACCCACGCGATTGATAGTGCATTCATGGCCGCCCCAAAGTTCGAGGGGCGGCAGAATAGTGCAGTTCAATGAGGTCATGAAGCATCACCGCGTCTTGATTGCCGGCTGCAAATGCTAAACCCTGAATTATGCACTGGACATAACCTAGATCAATACGATTTGCAGGAACTTGGGCGCTGTTCCGCCAGTTATCTCACAGTATCCACCAAGGAATATCTTCCATGTTTCAGTCGCCTTTACCGGCCTCCGACCACGGGGCCGGCGCACCTCTCCTATTGTGCTTTTCACATTTGCGCTGGGACTTCGTCTTTCAGCGCCCTCAGCATTTGATGACGCGCTTTACGTCGGACTTGCCCGTATTGTTCTGGGAAGAGCCGATCCTTGATTGTGACGAAGCCGGTGGCTGGCTGGAGACGCGCTCCCCTTGCGCCGGCATTACGGTGATAACGCCGCACGTCCCCCGCTCCTCGGAGCCCGACGCGATCGATCCGATCCTGAACGCGCTGCTCGTGACCTATCTGCGGGCCTGCGATCGCCAGATCATTCGCTGGTATTACACCCCGATGATGCTGCCGTTCTCGCGCGGTGTGAAGTCGGTGTGCACCGTCTATGACTGCATGGACGAGCTTTCCAATTTCGATTTCGCGCCTCCTTCCCTCCCCGATCTGGAGCGCGAACTCTTCGCCTGTGCCGACCTCGTCTTTACGGGGGGCTACAGCCTCTATGAAGCGAAACGCTCGAGCCATCCTGCTGTCTACCCGTTTCCGTCGAGCGTTGAACGCAGCCATTTTGAGGCGGCGCGCGCGGATCAGGAGGATCCAGCTGATCAAGCGATGCTTTCGCGGCCGAGGCTCGGTTATTACGGCGTGATCGACGAGCGCATGGATCTGAAGCTCGTCGCGCGGATCGCGGACCAACACCCCGACTGGTCCATCGTCATGGTAGGGCCAGTCGTCAAGATCGATCCGGAAAGCCTGCCCCAACGTTCAAACATCTTCTACCTTGGCAGCAAGATCTATGGAGACCTGCCGCGCTACGTCGCTGGTTGGGACGTGGCGCTGATGCCCTTTGCCATCAATGCATCCACCCGTTTTATCAGCCCCACCAAAACGCCCGAGTACCTGGCGGCTGGTCTGCCCGTCGTGTCGACGCCGATTGTTGATGTCCTTCGTCACTACGGCGAACTCGATGCTGTACAGATCGCCTCCAACCCCGATGCGTTCATCGAAGCTTGCGAGCGCACGCTTGGCCTGACCGACGAAGCCCGCGGCGCGCAATTGGCACTGGCCGATGCCGCTTTGTCAGACCTTTCATGGGATTCGGTTGTCGCCTCCATGAGGGGCCTTATGGGCGAAATTACCGAACGGCAGAGCGAGGCAGTCCGGCCACATTATGACTATCTGGTCGTCGGAGCGGGCTTTGCGGGAGCGGTCATGGCCGAGCGGCTGGCCGTAGATGCCGGGAAGCGCGTGCTGGTGATCGACCGCCGGCCTCATATCGGCGGAAATGCATATGATCATCAGAACGAGGACGGCATACTCGTCCATCGCTACGGCCCCCACATATTCCACACCAATTCAATGGAAATCGTGGACTATCTGTCGCACTTCACTGACTGGCGGCCCTATGAGCACCGCGTGCTCGCCGCGGTCTCGGGGCAGCTGCTGCCGATGCCGATCAATCGCACCACACTCAATCGGCTTTATGGGCTGTCGCTCGCCACCGACGAGGCAGCCGAAAGGTTTCTCAAGGAGCGCGCGGAGGAAATAGCGGAAATTCGCACATCGGCTGACGTCGTGATTTCCAAGGTCGGTCGCGCACTCTACGAGACCTTTTTTCGGGGCTATACGCGCAAGCAATGGGGCATGGATCCCTCGGAACTCGACAGATCGGTGACCGCCCGTGTGCCAACGAGAACGAGCACCGATGATCGCTATTTCACCGACTCCTTCCAAGCCATGCCTGCCCGCGGATATACCGCCATGTTCCAGGCAATGCTTGATCATCCCAACATCGAAGTCGCGCTCGGGGTTGACTTCGAAACCATTCGGGAAAAGGTCGGCTTTGACCGCCTGGTGTTCACAGGTCCGATCGATGAGTATTTCGGGCATCGATACGGCAAGCTGCCCTATCGCTCGCTCCAGTTCCGTCATGAAACCGTAGATTGCGAGATCTTTCAACCGGTGGGCGTCGTGAACTACCCTTCCGAAGACGTGCCTTACACGCGGATAACCGAATACAAGCATCTGACTGGCCAGGCGGCCAAGCGCACCAGCATCACTTATGAATATCCCTGCGATGCAGGAGACCCATATTATCCGGTTCCGCGTGCTGAGAACCATGCTCTGTTTAAACGCTACGAAGCGCTCGCGCTCGGCACGCCCGAGGTGATCTTCGTCGGACGCCTCGCGACCTATCGCTACTACAATATGGATCAGGTCGTCGGTCAGGCGCTCGCCACTTACCGGCGCCACAGGGAACAGACTGCGCATGCTCCAGGGGTCGGCGGAAGCCCGGCAATGGCTCCCTGAACGACGAACGCGTGCGGAAAGCAGGCATGGCTTCCGACACGCTGCGACCAGTGAGCCCGCATAAGGCAGTCGATTCCGTCAAAGCAAATGCCGGAGCGCGCTGCTGGTGGGCCCGCTCTCAGATGAAATCCTGGCAACCCGGGTACGTATAGACAAGTAGATTTGAGACGTCGAGCAAGCGACGCGATGTAAACTATTATGACTAAGGAGAAGTTCGATGTTCATGCACAACAAACGTCTTCAATATACTGTCCGTGTCTCGCAGTCCAATCCTGCGCTGGCATCGTTGCTTCTGGAACAATTTGGCGGTGCCGATGGCGAGCTGGCTGCGGCGATGCGCTATTTTACACAGGGGCTTTCCGAGGAGGATCCTGGTCGGAAGGATTTGCTGCTCGATATCGCGACCGAAGAACTCAGCCACCTCGAAGTTATCGGATCCATCGTCGCCATGCTGAACAAGGGGGTAAAAGCCGAGCTGTCAGAAGCCGCGATGGAAGAGGCTGATCTCTACATGGCGATAAATGCGGGGGGAAACAGTCATACCCAGTCGCTGCTCTATGGAGGCGGTCCGGCTCTTACGAACAGTTCGGGGGTTCCATGGACCGCCGCCTATGTCGACAGCCGCGGCGATCCGAGCTGTGATCTGAGATCCAATATTGCGGCCGAAAGCCGCGCAAAGGTCATCTATGAGCGGCTGATCAACATCACCGACGATCCTGGAATCAAGGATGCGCTCGGCTTCTTGATGACGCGCGAGATCGCGCATCAAAAGAGCTTTGAAAAGGCCCTCTACTCGATCCAGGACAATTTTCCATCAGGCAAGCTGCCGGGCCTGACCGCATACGCCAACATGTACGTGAACACCTCGCAAGGCGACGGCGATGCGACAGGTCCATGGAACGTGGGTGAACAATGGGAGCGAGTGGACGCGGTGGAGGAATCCCTTCCTCTTGACGGTGGGGACGGCATTGCGACCGTCGCTCTTTCCAAAACCGAGGCCAAAACCGTGTCTGCCCTGGCTGCGCGACTGCAGTCGGATCCTGCCGGGAACCCGACGACGGGTGCCGACCTTGGCGCCGGCCCGGGTGCGGGCAAGCTGACGGACGAGGACATGGGAGGGGCGACCGACATGGAGGATGCCAAAGCCATTGCGCAGGAGAATGGCTGACCTTCGCTGATCGCTCCTCGGAGCGCTGGTTCGGCCGCGAAGGCTGAGGTGCAGCCGGACCTGCGCCCTGCCTTCCGGTCGGCGAAATTGACGCGGACCCATATGTTCCGAGCCGCGAACGGATGGAAGGCAGGGTCGTGGACTCAATCATAATGGCGGGATTTATTGCCAGTCTGCTCGCGGGTCTGGCTACCGTTCTCGGGGCGCTGCCTATCCTGTTGGTAGGCCGCCCCACTGAGCACCAGCAGAATCTGATGCTTGGATTCGCAGCGGGCGTCATGCTCGCAGCGTCGTTCTTTTCACTTATAATTCCGGCCCTCTCTCAAGCGCACGCCATGGGATCGGGGCGCATGGCGGCCTCAACCATCGTGGTCATCGCGGTGCTGCTGGGCGCATTCAGCCTGGCGCAGCTCAATGCTATCATTCCCCCCTTTGATCGCCTGGGACTTAGGCCGACCGGCATCGCTGAGGCGCGTTTTCGGCGCGTCTGGTTCTTCGTCGCTGCGATTACGCTCCACAATTTCCCCGAGGGTCTGGCCGTCGGCGTGAGCTTCGGCGCAGGGGACCAATCGGCCGGCGTGGCCGTTGCTCTGGGCATCGGCCTGCAGAACATCCCCGAAGGCCTGGCGGTGGCCGGCTCGCTCGCCAGTCTGGGGTATTCGCGCAGCGCAGCAGTAGGCGCCGCGCTGGCGTCAGGCCTGGTTGAACCGGTCGCCGGGCTGGGGGGCGCGGCACTCGTCGCTTTCTCCCAGCCGCTGCTGCCCTGGGCGCTTGGGTTTGCGGCGGGCGCCATGCTCTATATCGTCGCATCAGAGATTATCCCCGAGATGTTCAGCCGGGTGGGTGGTAACAAGGCCTCGGGCGCGCTCATGGTTGGACTGGTCGCGATGATGTTCCTCGACACAAGCTTGGGATAGGTTGACCGCGCCGCCAGGAACCCAGCTGCGCACGGCGTTCGGCGGATCCACCAATCAACGCGCGTCGGCACGTCTTGTCCGCTAATCCGGAACCCGATCGAAGCGCAGGCGCTGGATGCGGAAGCGCGTCGGGCGCACCGGGTCACAAACTCTGGGAACGAGAAATGCGGCTACCGAAGATCAAATCTCTCCATGGTGTGGAATCCGATGCCAAAGGAACCGTCACCTTCACATTCACCAGCGGGGATGATCGCAAGCATTATGTCCCGCTGGAGCCTGGCGTTCTGAATGCGATGATTGGGGCAATCTTGAGCATCACGCTTGAGCGGAGATCGCTCGAGAGCAACGCGCAGGTGCAGCTTTTGACGCTCACCGCAATTCGGCCTTTCCTCGTTGAGGCGGGATCTCCCTGTCTTGAGCTCGACCTTGATAACATGCCGGTCAGATTCGCGCTTCCCCAAGGCTCCATCCCAGCAATGATAGCCGCCCTCACTGAGCTTGCACGGCTCACCGAAAAATCTGATGCGGCACCTGAACACTAAGTGCATGAAGCTCCTCTTGGGCAAGCCTACGGGCCTCACATGGCTTGAGCGCCAGCACCGCAAATTTCATCGTTATCGTCGGGGCAAACGAATCCTGACCATCAATCCGTGAGCTTCAGCGCTCGAAACGTCGAGGTCCTTTTCGCCAACTCGCGCAACGCTTTCCTCGTGGCGGGGGAATTTGCGCAAGGCCGCACAGTGGGCCGAACTTCAGCAATTGCCCCCTGCGACCTGAGCGCTGCCTGAAGCCAGGCCACAAACTCCTAGCGCGGCCCCTGCGATTTGCGGTCGGTCGCCCCGATGGCGTGGAACAGTCGCTGCTCGCAGCGGTTCACTTTCATATCGAACCAGGAGATGGATCATGACAACAGCGCGCGAAAGATTAGTGGAGTGGCTTCGCGATGCGCACGCGGCCGAAGGTCAGGCGGAGAGCATGCTTGCCCGCACTGCCAAGCAGGTCAAGGAGCATTCAGAATTCAGTTTCGGCCTTGAGGAACACGCCCGGCGCAGCGCCGACCAGGCCAAGCGGCTCGAGGGATGCCTCGACCAACTGGGAGAAAGCCCCTCGCTCATTAAAACCCTGACCGGACAGATCACCGCGTTCGGCCAGACGCTCAGCGGCTACGTCGTCGGCGATGAGCCGGTCAAGGCCGTGCTGGCGACCGCGACGTTCGCGCATATGGAAGCGGCGTCATACCGCATCCTTGTCGTTGCAGCCGAAGCCGCGGGCGAGGCGAGCATCGCAGAAAAATGCAGATCGCTTCTGGACGAGGAGAATGAGTTTGCTGACTGGCTCGATCAGCAGGTTGTGGCAGTCACCAAGACCTATCTGGCACGTGAGACACGTGGGGCGCAGACGCACGCTCACTAGCACTACTTTGGAAAGATTGATGTTGAGGATGCATCCGCAATTCGGACAATGCGGCGGCGGTGATCGGGAGAAACGATCGATGATTGCTTGCCGAACGGCTGGCAGGCTACCAACCGCCGAAAAACTCGCAATACCGAGCGCCGAAATCGTTCTCAAGCCGGGCAAGATGACAACGAACTTTCCGCGTGATGCGTGACCCTCGGACATGCGTGCGTCAGATCGCGCGTAGCAAACGACGGCGTCACGAGGAGTCACACGATCTGTTTCGAGGAGATAGTTATGGCCGCGCGTCCCTATTGGAAAGGCCAGATCCGACTGGCGCTCGTCTCAATCCCCGTGGAAATCTATTCGGCGACCAAGAGCGGTGCAACGATCGCGTTCAACCAGATCCACGAGCCTTCGGGCAAGCGCATCAAATACGAGAAAGTGGTGCCAGGAATCGGACCGATCGACGTTGACGAGATCGTCAAGGGCTTCGAATATGCCAAAGGCGAATATGTCCTGCTCGATGAGAAAGAGATCGAAGGGGTCAAGCTCGAGAGCAAGAAGACGCTTGAGCTGACCCAATTTGTCGATGCCCAGGACATCGACATGATCTATTTCGAGAAGCCCTATTATGTCGTGCCCGCGGACGATCTCGCCGAAGAGGCGTTCATCGTGCTGCGCGAGGCGCTGCGCCGGAGCCGCAAGATCGGCTTGGGTCAGCTCGCGATGCGGGGTCGGGAATATGTTGTGAGCGTCAAGGCCTGCGGGCGTGGAATGGTGATGGAGACGCTGCGCTATGCAGACGAGGTCAACAAGGCGGCGAGCTATTTCCGCGACATAGGCGATGCAGATCCGGATGAAGAGTTGCTCGACCTGGCCACGACGCTGATCGATAAGAAGACCGGCAGGTTCGATGCGAGCGACTTCCATGATCGATATGTCGATGCGCTGAAGGAACTCATAGAACGCAAGAAAAAGGGCAAGACCCTCAACATCGACACCGACGCGGGCGGAGGTGACCCACGCGGCAGCAATGTCGTGGATCTGATGGCTGCGCTAAAAAGTTCGCTTGGTTCCGGAAGTGACAGCACCCCGCGTAAGGCAACCAAGACCGCGCGGAAAGTCGCGGCCAAGACAAAGGTCAAGACTCCCGCGCGCAAACGAGCATGACCAGTGGTCGAAATGGGCCGCCAAGCACCTCGCAATGACGAGGATGATGATGCCGCGTTTGCCGAAGGCGCGATCACGCTGTGGAGCAATCTTCTTGTACTGATCGGCACCCAGCTTCGCGAGACCGGGACCTCGCGTGAGGAGGTGCTCGAGCTGCTGACGATGCTGCATGAGACCAACGAAGAAACGATCCGCTCGCCGCGTGCCCGTGAGGCCGCGTCACGTCATCTGATGGCAGTGTATCGGGTGCTCGGCGAATGAGGGGGCGATTTCGCCGCTTCCAGCGAGGCGAGGTCAATGATGTGCTATGAATCGCCACGGCGTTAGCGGATTGCTTGAGCATGGCAGACGAGGCGGTCGATAAACAGTTGCGCGAAATGGCCCAACATCGCGGGTTGAAGCTGGTCAAGTCGCGCCGGCGCAAGCCGGGGGTTGGGGATTTTGGAAAATATGGCCTGATCGATGCAGCGGGAAAGCCGCTCCTCGGCATTGACGCCGATGGCCTGACCGCAAGCGCAGGTGACATCGAAGATTATCTGCGCACCGGTGCTCTCAGCACATGGAGACAATCGGCAGAGACGACGCCAGATCGGCCTGGCCCAAAAGCGCAGCTGGCCAGCACCGAGCCATTAGCAGAGCAGCCATTGCGTCGCCGAGCAAGATCGACCGCGCTTGCCGATCGCCGCCAGCCGCGCAACGTAAATTCCAAACCAATCCCGAACCGTGCCCAAGCGTCCGACGCGCGTGGGGCGCAAGCCCGAAAGCCGACCGAAAAACCGCGACCAGTTCCGGCCAAACCGGAGGCGGAACCCGCGCTGGAAATCATCATTCGTTCCGTGGTGCAGCGCGATGCTGCGGCACTCGTACAGCTGCTCAAACAGCTGAGCGGGATCAGTACGGACCGCGATACGATCGCCAGAAACCTCGATATGCTGCGCAAGCTCGGCGGGGGTATGATTGTCGCTGAGCAGCGGGCGCTTGTGGGCTGCTGCGGCTGGGCGGTCCTTCCAACGGCGCACCGCGGTCCCGTCGGTCGCCTCACCGTCCTCATTGTCGATGAAAAGCATCGTCGCCAGGGCATCGGCACCCAGCTGCTTGTGGCGGCGCAAGAGGTCCTCGCGGGAAAGGGCTGCGCACTGGTTGAAGCTATGAGCGACATCGAGATCAAGAATGCCCATAGTTTCTTTCACGCTCTGAAGTTTGAACAGACCAGTTATCGATTTGCCCGGAAGATCGACAGCTGACCTTGCCAGCTGGCCGTTTGGCGTCGGGAACGAGTCCTGCCTGCCGGGAATTTAAGAATGGATCGAATGGAACCATCGCTATGGGACGAGGCGGAATCGCCAAACCAACGTCATCAGAGGACAATCTCGCAAAATATCGCGCCAAGCGCGACTTTGCGCGAACTGCGGAGCCGTCCGGCGCGACCGTGCCCACCTCGGGTAATGGCTTTGTTGTCCAGAAACATGCGGCAAGCCGCCTTCATTTTGATTTCCGCCTGGAGCTTGACGGCGTGCTCCTCAGTTGGGCGGTGACGCGCGGTCCCAGTCTTAATCCCGACGACAAACGGCTGGCGGTCCGCACCGAGGACCATCCGCTGGACTATGCACGGTTTGAAGGCACGATTCCCAAAGGCGAATATGGCGGCGGCACGGTCATGCTCTGGGATAATGGCACCTGGGAATCCATTCCCGGAAAAGACCCGCGCGAGACGCTGCCGGAAGGCCATCTGCATTTTCACCTTTACGGCCGGCGGATGCAGGGTGAGTGGATCCTCTTTCGCCTCAAGCCTCGGGGAAAAGAGAAGGGCGAGAACTGGATCCTGCGCAAGGTGAACGACGCCTTTGCGGGGGGCTCGGACGACCTGGTGGGCAGCCACCTCACCAGCATCGATACGGGGCGAACCATGGAGGAGATTGCGGCCGGCCAGGCTGGGACCGGGCCGAAGGTGGGCGCGAAGGTACCAGGGGTCAAAGCGTCTCGCGCGAAAGCGGGAAACACACGGAGGGCAGCGGGCGGGAGGCTTCCGCCCTTCCAGCCAGTCCAGCTTGCGGCACTGGTAGATCATGTACCGCCTGGTGAACGCTGGTTGCACGAGCTGAAATATGATGGCTATCGCACCCTGCTTGCGATCGGTGGCGGGCAAGGGCGCGCCTATACTCGTTCGGGCCTCGACTGGTCGGACCGGTTCGCAGGCTTGATCGCCGATGCCGTCGCGCTGGATGCGGAGAGTGCGCTCATCGATGGCGAGGCAGTGGTGACATTGCCCGACGGCCGCACGAGCTTCCAGGCTCTACAAGCCGCGCTGAAGGCAGACCCGGACAGGATCGACTATTTCGCGTTCGACTTGCTTGAGCTCAATGGCGATGACCTCACCCAGCTGCCGCTGGTCCGGCGCAAGGAGAAGCTCGCCGAATTGCTCCGGGCGAACCATGCCCGGCTACGCTACTCCGACCATATCGTCGGCAAGGGCGAACAGCTGTTTGACCGTTTTTGCGGCGCGGGGCTGGAGGGTGTCATCTCCAAGCGCGTCGATGCCCGCTATGTGGGAGCGCGGAGCGGCAGCTGGGTCAAGACCAAATGCATTCGCCGACAGGAATTCGTCATCGTCGGCTGGACCCCATCGGATAAGCAACGCGGCTTCCGCTCCTTGCTGCTGGGGGTCAACCAGGACGGCAAGCTGCGCTATGCCGGCAAAGTCGGTACTGGCTTCACTGGCGACGAGATCGAGCGTTTGATGGAAATCATGACGTCGCTCGAGCAGACCACGGCTACGGTTGAGGCACCCCGGACCGCCGTGCGCGGTGCGCACTGGATCAAGCCCAGACTCGTCGCCGAGATTGCCTATATCGAGGTCACCGACGACGGCGTGCTGCGCCATCCAAGTTACCTGGGCCTGCGCGAAGACAAGAAGCCCGAGGCGGTGGTTCTAGAGAAGGAGGCGCGGGTCGAGGCGCTGCCAACGCCTGCCCAGACGAGTGGCGTCAAGATCAGCAATCGGGACCGGGTGATTTTCCCGGAGGGCAAGCTCAGCAAAGGTCAGCTGGCCGATTATTACGAGACCGTGGCATCAATCATGCTGCCCTGGACCGGAAGCCGCCCGATCAGCCTCGTCAGGTGCCCCCAAGGGCGCGACAAGAAATGCTTCTTCCAGAAACACGACGCCGGAAGCTTCGGCGATGCCGTCAAACAGGTGGGGATTCGTGAAAAGGACGGTCTTGAAGAGCCCTATTTATTCGTCGATACGTCCGAAGGCCTGCTTACCTGTGTGCAGATGGGGACCATCGAGTTTCATGGCTGGGGCGCGCGGATCGAGGACGTTGAAAAGGCCGACCGGCTGGTGTTCGACCTCGATCCCGACGAAGGTCTCGATTTCAAAGACGTCGTCGCAGCCGCGTTCCATGTACAGGACGTGCTGGCCCAGATGGGCCTCACAACCTTTCCAATGGTAACCGGGGGTAAAGGCATCCATGTGATCGCACCCCTGACGCCCTCGGCCGAGTGGCCCGAGATCAAGGACTTCGCGCATCGGTTCGCTGTCGCACTCGCCCAGGCCGAGCCCGACCGGTTCACTGCTGCGCTTGCCAAGGCGCGGCGGGCGGGACGCATCTTTATTGATTATCTGCGCAACCAGCGCGGCGCGACGGCTGTCATGCCGTATAGCGCGCGTTCGCGCGCGTTCGCTCCGATCGCTGTGCCCTTGACCTGGGAGGAGCTGCGGGATCTCGACGCGCCCTCGCACTGGCACATCGGGGATGGCGCGGAGATGGTGAAGCGCGCGGCGTCCAAAGACCTCGCCCACTGGGGCCGCGCCGACCAGGTGCTTCCGGATCTGTGAAGTTGCACCTTACAAAGTAATGGGCATCAATGGCCGATCGCCGGTACTCTTTCGTGAGCGAGAAAAGCATCAGCCCCACCTTGTCTGCCTCTGGGATTTGCCCTTGACGAGAAATTTTCACTCAAGGCCAAAAAGAGCTGAAATGGTTTGCGATCCCAGGGGCGGGCCCTCCACAGACCGAATCTAGGGCTTGAGCGACTTTGCCATATTGAGATGGGCCGTCACGACCGGGATCAGGGAAGTTGCGAAATCCTTAAGTTGGGAGGCCTCCCGGCTGTCAGCGTGAGCGCGTAACGCATCAAGAGCCATTTGGTGGGCGGCGACCTGCTCGGCAGCATAGGCAATGTCGAACTCGGCGCCGGTCTTTGCCTGGAGAGCGGCGAGCCTGGCCTGCTGATCGGCCGTCAGGGTGGGATCGGGAACGATCGGCGGGTTGGCGCTTGCAGCTGCAGCCTTCAGCTTGGTGGTCGAGTCTGTGTGCGCGCTGATCATCTGCTTTGCAAAGGCCTGGATCGAAGAGGATTCAGATTTTTCCGTCGCGAGTTTCGATGTTGCGATCTCGAAGGCGTCGCTCGATGCCGCAGTGTTGGCGAATAGCTCGGCGGGCGTCAGCGCCGGTGCAGCGGGCTCGACCGGAGTCTCGGCAGCAGCGATGTTCTGGGCGTTGGTCTCGGCCCTCTCGGACTTGGGCCCGCAGGCTCCCAGAGCCAACAAGACGGGCGCAGATGCGATGATCCATGATATGCGGGTCATGAAGTGTCTCCTGTGGGACCGTCTGCTGTGGGACAGCCGCCCACCTGCTGCGGAAATAACGAGTTGATGAACGGGGATGTTCCCAACCGCGCGACGAATGCTGAAATAGCTTCGAGATCGTCTTTCCTAAAGGATGTCGGCGGTTCAACTATACGATCTCAATCAATTCAGCTCGGCAATTTAATCCTGGCGCTTTTGCCCTTATCTTGCGCTCGTCGTGAATAACCCCGCCTTGACGCTCCACGCACAGCGGCGAATTGGTAACGAATGCAATCTGCAATCCGGAATCGGTCAACATTGTCGCTTCGCAGCCGTTATTACAGCATGAGCTGCTCGCCGACCGACTTGTTGGCCGTGTTCCAAGGTTCGTTTGTGCGCTCCATCTCGATCAGATTGTCGGGGAAGCAGCGTTCCTGGAATGACAACGCATCCTCGAAACTGCCACCCAGCCAGCGGTCATAGTCTTGCGGCATCAGCAGTACGGGCATGCGGTCATGAACGGGCCGGATCGCGTCGTTGCAATCAGTCATTACGCCCGAATAAACGGGCCCCCATTCGTCGCTTATACGCCATAGCCCTGCCCACGCGGCGATCGGCTGATTGATCACCGAAAACCATGTTTTGGTCTTCGCGCCTTTCGACCCCTCGGCCTCGGCAAAATGGCTGAGAGGGATTAGGCAGCGCCATTGGGGTTTGCGAGCGAGCCCAATCCATATCGGCTTTCGCAGGTCAGCGATATTGTTGACGGGCTTGGGTTTCGATTCCGGCTTCATGCCCTTCAGCCGAAGCGGAAACCCCCAGGTCATGGACTGCATGACGCGCTCGCGCTCAACCTCGTGGACCACCATGCCGGGATAACCCGGATAGATCTCTTGCGGAGCATTTGAGGCGCTGTGGATCTTCACCCTGAAATGGGCCGCGACCTCTTCGCGGCTGGGGCGCAAGGTATATTGATTGCACATGGCCCGCCTATATCACGAACGGGCTAGAACGAGCACAAGCGGCGTCAAAGCAGGTCGAGTTGAGGCTCGCCCACTGCGGGCAATTTGCCGCTGTGCCAGCGATCCTCGCTCTTCAGCACCTCCATGCGTTCGGCGGCGAAGGGCGCGCGAAACTGGAACTCGATCACGTCGCTGATCGAGCCGCGGAGCCAGCGCGCATATTCATCGGGATCGAGTAGCACGGGCATGCGATCGTTAGTCGGCATCACTACGACATTGGCGTCCATCGTCATGCCGGCATAGACCGGCCCGAACTCGGGCGTGTTACGGCAAAAGCCCGCCCAGCAGACAATTGGCTGATCCTTCACGGAGAACCAAGTGCGCGTCATCGCGCCCGACGGCCCGTCGGGATTACCGAAATGAGTGAGCGGAATGAGACAGCGATAGCGTGGGTCGATCACGATCTGCTCCCACATCGGATTGGTGAGATCAGCGACAAGGCCGATGCGCCCGGGTGGGTCGCCGCGCAGTCGCATCTCGCGCGTCAACCTTGGAAAACCCCAGCTCAGCCGCTTCAGCAAACGCCGTCCCTGATTCTCGATCACGATAAGGTTGGGGCAGCCCTCGCTCACCTCATAGGGGTATGTAATTTTGTCGTTCGGTTCCGCATCGAAGTGGTGCGAAATCTCCTCGATACTCGCCATAACCGCATGAAGCCTGGACATGATCTGTTTCCGCTTACCACGACTTGTGGGTCGAGCCTAACATAGAACAAATCACGAACAAAATCAAAACGGGCATCAGGGCCACGGCCTGGACGATTCATCTTACACTTCAGACACTTAACAGAGCGCTGTTGCCAATGTTCTTTCTTTGTTCTGATAATGAGACATGCCGAATCGCCAACCCTTTTCGCTCGACGATCTGCGCCTCCATCTCAGCATCAAGCTGGCGGTCGCCCCGCGCTTTTGGTTCCGTGACCTCTGGGCGCCGAAGAACCGGTCGAAGGACGCGGTACGTGATGCGCTGACGGAACATCTCGTCCATGGCCTCTACAATCTGGAAATGCGGCGGCTCATTCCCGACTACGAGCCCGATCCATTTGCAACCGCGGGCGCCCGCTCCAGCCTGCCGCCCGACGATCCGGTGGGAAAGTCATGAGCGTCGCCTCGCCCAATCCGATCGAGGATCTGTTCGACGCGGCGGCGCGGCACAAGACACTGCGCCTTACCTGTCGTTGCGGTCACTCGGCGATCTTCGACGGCCACGCGCTGTGGTGGTGCTTCGAACGCAAGGGCTGGGACGCTTCCCTCAGTAAAGTCCCCAGGCACATGCGTTGCCTCAAATGCCGCGCGCTGGGCCGGCCTAAAATCGCACCCCGCCTCGAACTCACCGAGCTCGATAACGACGCTGACCTGCCGATGCCGAGTGAAGAAGACTGGAAACGCGCGCTTCGAATGCGACGCTGACTGGAAGGAAGGAAACGAATGACGATTCTGATCGAACCCCACCTCGATCGGCTGAGGATCTCTGGCGATATCGAGCAGGTGATCACGCTCACGCCCGATGAAGAGGGCCTGGCGCGGTTCTCGATTGGGCTCAGCGACGGCACACTGCTCGCGGTGCGCTGGGACGGGGTGAGCCACAGCTTTGCGGTCGCGCGCGACGGAGCTGGCATCACCACGATCCGGCCCACAGGGGCAAGCGAAAGCGTGCGCCATGATTTCCCGATCGATTGGGCAGTGGTCGTTCCCGAAGGTGAGGTCGCTGAACGGCGGTCGGGCCGATCGCCATTGCCGCTGTTTCCCGAACATGATGCAATCGCCCGGAACGCTTGAGGCGTGTGCAGGCAGCCGGTGACAGCAACCGACGTCAAGCGAGAGCATCCGCGCCCGGCTAGCGGGCAGCACCATAATCCAATCAACCATGGGAACCGTTCCATGACCGAAAGAGTCTATGACTCGCGATCCAAGAGATTGCAGCGTCATGGGAGGAGATCATGGGCCTGATTATCATTCTGATCGTGGGCGCCCTCGTCGGGTGGGTCGCGGGCATGATTATGCGCAGCGGCGGTGGAATCCTGTTCGACATCGTAATCGGCATCGTCGGCGCACTCATCGCAGGATTCTTGTTCGGTGGCGGCGCATCGATAATCAACGCGCCCCTCAACCTCATGGCGATCCTCTACTCGTTGCTCGGGGCCATCATCCTCTTGGCAATCGTGAAGCTGATCAGACGCGGCTCTTCTGGCGGAATCTAACCGCTGGAGCAAAGCATTGTCAGTGCGAGGCAGCGGGCGGCCGCCGATATCAGACATCCGGCGCCGCGAAGTCGGTAGAAAGCCGCCCGGAGGCAGCAAAGCGCCCATCGCAATATTCCTGGATTGATGGCCGGCCCGCGAGCGCGGTGATATCTCGTCTGGAGGGAATAACAATGCCCCATGCGAACAATTCTCTATTAATTACCAACACAGCATTCGAACAACTTAGGATAAATCGTCTTGATCTAGATCATAAAAGTTCGGATTATCGTTGAATAGCTTAGATGACATTGCAATTATCTGCCGGCCATAATTCTGGCGTTCGTGACAACTAGGCCCGCGGGATTCGACCCCACGCGGGCCTTTTTTTGACCGTCGGCATGCCCGCCCATTCAAACGTCGAGCCGAGGCGGAAATTGAGAACGCAATGAAAACATATCTGACGGAAGCGAAATGTTCATGCGCAGCGAGCGCGAGCGCTGCCTGATGGCGTCCCCGCCGTTGGACAGTGGCTAGTTGACTGGAAATCCAAGATAGGCCCGATTGCCGACCTTGCCAAATGCGTCAAATATGACCCTGCATGGCCAAGCTGATTAAGTCGGATTGTGCCCCTGCTTCACCGGTTCCGCCGACACCGTCGCGGGAGAGTCGTCCGATGAGCGGCAACGTGCTGCCCGCAATACCGGCCTTCAGGAGCCGAGTGTGGCGCCTCAAACCGGCCAGTCGATCAGCTCAAATGAAGTGGCTTGCTTTGCATCGGCAGCCCGTCCGCATTGGAAGGGCGGTGGGCATACCCGACGGTCAGTCATCGATAGTGACCGGCGGCGCAACTGCGGGAGCGTCGCTGCTCGCCAACACTTCTTGTTTGTCCTCATGCAGGTACAGGCGACGAACGAGCACGAGAACGACAATGGTCAGCGGGGTGGCCAGCAATACACCGGCCACGCCGAACAAGATGCCGGCCGCAATGATTCCGAAGATTGTGATGGCAGGCGGCAAGTCGACCATCTTGTTCTGGAGGAGCGGCATCACCAGGTTTCCTTGGAGCTGCTGCACCGCGATGAGCAGGCCGATCGTCCAAAGCCCAGTACTCGTGTCCTGTCCAAAGCTGAGTAGGACGGCCGGAACTGCGGCCAAAAAGATGCCTGCATAAGGGACGAACTCAGCGAGGCCGGCGACCAGGCCGATGGCCCATGCTGCGGGAACACCAATCACCCACAACCCAATCCCCGTCATGACGCCGACGAAAAGCATTCCCAGGGCCTGCCCCTTGAGCCAGTTGCGCAGCGAAACGGCAATAGCGTCCAAAGTCTCGGCGGCGGGCGCGCGCGCACGCGCGGGAATCATACGAAGCAACCCGCCCGAGTAGAGATTGGGTTGGGCAGCGAGGTACAACCCACCGACCAGAACAATGACTGCGCCCGACAGCGCGCCGCCGACTGCGGCAAGCGCCGTCGTTGCCGCGTCGACAATCGCCTGCCCACTGGGCGCCAATCCCTGCGCCTTGGTGAGGATGGCCGCCCCTATAGCCGAAGTGCTCAGCCTCTCCTGGACGCTCGTCCACGCGGCAGGCAGCCTGGTAGCGAGTTCGGCGAACTCTCCTTGGATCGTAGCCCCAAAAAAAGTAATTGCGCCACCGAGCAGCCCCAGCAGGCCAAAAACGGTCAGGGTAAGAGCCACGCCGAAAGGAAGCGTGGTGCGTTGCCGGAGCGCGTTGGTTATCGTCAGCAGGATAAGTGAGACCAGCGAACAAGCGAACAGCAAAAGCAGGAGGTCCACAAGTTGCCACACCACGTAGGCGGCCGAAAAAGTAGCGATGACAACGATGCTGCCCCGAAACACACGGCGCTCCAGACTATCCCGCGCGACGGGATGGGGAACCTCCTCGGCAGTGATAACTTCTGACTGTTCAGCAAAGAGCGACATCGCGACTGACCTCCTCATCGGCCTTATTGAATGCCATACTCGATTTTGCCCATGGGAAAGACTGGAGATGGTGCTGCAATCGGACAAAGCCATGGAGCACGAGATATTCCGAGCAGGTCGGAAATCCGCTTGCGCTGGCGAAGGCGCTCGACAATCAGGATGGCCGGCATGCAGCAATTGCGCCAAAAGGTCGCGGTGGCCAGCACGCCGACCAGGAAGTTGGAGCCGCCCAGATAGAGCGCGATGCGGTGAAGATGACACCCGTCGCGCGCGCTTCTGCCGCCAGCTGCTGGCGATATCCCGACACCGCACGCTCAACCGTACGAAGACTGACCTCGACGCCAAGCTCGCGCGCCAAATCCTGGCGGACAACGTCGGCATTGCCTCCATGACGGAAGAACCGCTCCCGCAGCCAGACCGCGTGCTCTGAAAGCCTGCCCGCCTTCGCCGGACGGCGAAAGGCCCGCCAGCCTCCCGCCTCGATATACCGCTGCACCGTCGTGCGCGAGCAGCCCAGCTCCCGCGCTATCCGCCTCGTGCCCCAGCCCAACTTCTTCAGCCGCAGCATCGCTGTCACCTCGTCCGGCTCGAGCATCGCTTCTCTCCGCGCCATTCCCGCGGAAATCTTCGTACCTGCATCCACGCTCATCAGTCCCTCCTCGCCCAAAAAACGGGGGACCAGTTTTGCATGTCGCTTGACAACCTCAACCGAGCTTCAACCGCTCGTCCGATGTCCGGGCGCCGCTGCTCTCGGACCCGTACTCGGCATCCTTGAAGGTTGGGCGTGCCGCTACAAACTGGTGCCCGGTGGGCGCGCGCATCATCGCATTTCTGATGCCTGGTGACCGCTGCAACATTCACGCCGGCCTATCGACGGAACTGGATCATTCCATTGGTGTGCTGAGGTGGCGCGAGTTGCTTTCACACCCGCAGGGAGGGCCGCGGCGAGAGATCGCCACAGCTCCAGGCACATCAGTTGGCTCTGTGATCGTCCGGGCTGATAGTCTCCATACGCCGGCTTTTCGAACGACGACTATCCGTGGCCAAGGCAACACGTGCCAATGCTATGAAGCGTTTCGCCGCGATGACGTGCCGCTTGCGGACATTGCCGAGTGAGGCTCTACTCGCAATGTCGAGATTGATAAGAGCTTGGTCAGCATAGAATCTGGCTGACCGGCGCAATCCGCTATCGAGCTGAGCCATCGTTGCCTCCGATCGACCTATGTTCCACATCAGCCGCGGCGGTATAGTGCTTGGCAAAATTGAGATGGAGCTTTCGAACGCTCGTATCGATGGTCTTCTGTGCCATCTCCCTGCATTCTTTTGCTCGCTTCAGGAAATACGCTCGATGACCCTGCGACGACATAATGATGCCTCCGTCCAAACGCAGCCCTCGCTGATCGGTGGCGAGGCGCGGCCGGAAGGTGACTAGGCCGGGTCGACCGTCAGCCTTGGGCGCCTCGCCATGTGGTTAAACCGGGAAAAAACGGACCGGTTCCGGGGCTCGGACCGGAATCGTATTGATCGAGATTAACTTCGGCCCGCACCACAAGGCGGGCTTGGCATCACCGGACGACATTGCAGCGGTTGAGCAATGGTCGCCTAGCTAGTGAGCCACCCCTCGTTCCTGTACGTAAACCAATGGCTGCATCCCTGCTGCATCTTAGCCGTTCAGCGCGTTCTGATCGCCGCATGAAAGATGGTGTATCGCGGCTGCGGCGCGATTAGGGATCGGGACCCTGCAGCCCCTTCACGTCGGATGCTTGCGAAGTCGCATTTGACCTCGGGCATCGGAGGAAGGAGCGATGGCGATGACGCATTTTACAGGACGGGATGTGTTGGTGAACGAGACGGCGGCGTGCGTCGTCGACGAAGCCGGCGAGGTGATGCACGAGCAGAAGGTGGCGTCCGAGCCGGATGACATCGTGACACTGCTGACGTTGGTGGGGGTGGACTATGGTCGCGTCGGGATCGAAGCCGGAACGCTGTCATAGTGGCTGGTCAACCCATGGCGAAAGCCGGCCTGCCGGTGATCTGCGTCGAGACGCGGCACATGAAGTCGCTGCTGAAGGCCCAGCAGATCAACAAGTCCGACCGGCATGACGCACGTGGCATTGCGCAGATGATGCGCGTTGGGCTGTTCAAGTCTGCGCATGTGAAGACGCTGGCCAGCCAGGAGATGCGGATGCTGCTGACGGCGGGCAAGGTCGTTCAGCGCAAGATGCTCGACATCGAGTCCGACTTGCGCGGTAGGCTGCGCAACTTTGGACTGAAGGTCGGGACGATCGGCAGCTTCAGGTTCGAGGCCCGGGTCCGTGAGCTCGTCGAGGGGTTTGCCTCGCCGAGCCAGCATCGTCGAACCGCTGCCGGTGATGCGGCAGGAGTTTTCCAGGCTTCACAAGATGGTTCTGCGTCATGATCCCGTGTACCGTCGGCTGATGCAGCTCCAGGCGTTGGTGCCGTCGTTGCGCTGACTTACCGCGATCAGCCACAGCGCTTCGTCCATTCCAGAGCGGCAGGCGCGCATGTCGGACTGACGCCCCGACGCCATAAGTCCGGCGACATCGACTATGACGGTGGCATCTCCGATCCGGTGACGCGATGCTGGGCATGATGCTCTATCAGGCCGCACAGGTCCTTCTGACGCAGAGCCGACACTGGTCGTGGCTTAAAGCCTGGGCACACGGGTGGCGCAGTGGCGTGGTATCAAGCGCGCGACAGTTCCGTCGCCCGACGCCTGGCGGTAGTCCTCCACCATATGTGGACGGACAGCACCGACTTCCGCTGGGTGCGCTTGCCGATCACTGCCATTTCAGCCGGCTGACCAGGGAGTAATCCGCTCTGCCACGGCAGCAAGAGGTCCTCACGGGGACGATGGGTGGGATGGGATCGGAATGACCGCAGCCCAACGCTGGATGGCTTTGAGGGCGCCTGAAAGATTGATCCTTTCCGCCTTTCTGATCCCATCATGGGGCGGCCGCCGCGCCGACCCCGGAGAGAAGCACGAACCGCGTGTGGGACCTCCCCATCGGACAGGCTAAAATTTGTCATCAGAGCAAGTTCGACGCGATGCCATTAACCGCCAATATCATCAGGCGGTAAATTATGGCCTGCACCCCTCGACCTTAGCCGCGACAGAGAAGCGGTCATCACTCAAGGAAGTTTCGTGTACCGAAGCGGGGCGAACTTATCCGCCACCTATCCCTTCGACCAATTTGCCAGTGCCGTCGCAGCGGGGGCATAGCTCGCCCGCGACCTCGCCTGTACCGAGGCATTTGGGGCAAATCCCCTCATCCTCCTCTTCCGGCTCTTGTGGCGAAACATTGCTCATCATCGATCTTCTCCCGAAGCCAGAATACAACGCGTTTCACGCCTTGATTGCTCCGTCACTTTTGGCGAACGGTCACCCAATGAGAACGACCGGCCAGATTCGCCGCGGCCTGTGGTGCATGCACATATCGGATTGTCGCGGACGGCGGGAAACGCCCGCAATTTCCGTCGTGCTACGGACCTTTCCGAGCACACCGGGACCTGATCCCCCTCGCTGCAGCAACCCCGCAACAACAAGCTCGAATGCGGCCGATGATGATTGTAATCGCGCCAAGCCGCGAGCCCCGCGCGGGAATGGGCCGGGCTGAAGATCGTCTCATTGAGGCATTCATCACGCAGCCGGGCGTTGAAGCTCTCGATGAAGCCGTTCTGCTGCGGCTTTCCCGGCGCAGTATAATTATCGGAAACGCACATGGCGGGCCGGGTGTGCTCGGCCATGGCGATGTCGAGCTCACGCGCGACACGCGGGCCCGAGATCGACGTATCGGCGATCAGCCGAACACCCTCCCGAGTGAAGTCGTCGATCACCGCGAAGATCCGGAAGCGGCGGCCGCAGAACAGCGCATTCTATAAAAGGTCGCACCGCTCACCCCATGCCGGCGGCATATGTCCGCCGTCGGCACCCCGCCTCCTGCTCCTTCAATATCGCGACGATCTGCTCTTCGCTAAACCTGCTGCGCTTCATGCTCGTCCGCCTCCTCAATAAGCCGGACTCTAATCAACCTTGCGGGATCCACGGTCTCGGACCACCGTGAGCCGGGGATTGACGCTCGCGCGGGCCGCCTTGAGATCAATGTCGGCGTTCATTTTCAGAGCGTGCAACCCGCGGCATGCCCATCCTCATGCGAACCATGGCGAATGCGAACACGCATGAGCCCAGAACCCCAAGGACCGTCCAGCGATGAGCGTACCGGACCTCGGGAAACAACAGGCTGACCGCCATCGGCAGGACTGCCGCCAATATCAGCGTGCGCATGATAGTGCCCCATTGAGCCAAGCTGACAAAACGTTCGCTCACCGTCGCGGCGATCATGAATGCAAGTACTGACGCCAGAAAACCGATCACCAATCCTGGCAGACTGTGGGCCGCGTCCCAAACGCCCAAATGGGAAAGCCAACGGATGACGATGGCGGTGATTGAAATCCACAGAACGGCGCTTGCGATGGCAATCGCAGCCATCCGCGGCGCCGGAGCGGAGGGAATGTCATTTGACGGTCGTAGCACTTGCCGGATCCGAGCCTTCGGTAGTCCTGAATGATCGTAGCGCCATTCGCGCCATGTTTGAACGCGAGTTTTCAATCGCAGAGACCGGCGGAGGGCACGGTGTTTCTGCCGTCATGGGGTCCGCATGGTGTTATTGACGACGGTGCTCTATTCTCGGCCGCGGCCGATTCCGCTTCGCAGGCTTTTCAAAAGCTGATCGGCCGGTTCCATCTCTATGCGTGGCTTCGGTGCGAAAAGCTTCCCACCGCTCCTCTTATCGCCCGCAATGGCAGTCATTCAGAGCGTCTTCTCGCCCGCAGTGTGGGTTGCCGTCATCCCAAGCCGAGCGTGTTGCGACCGAGCCGATCCAGACGAAGCCACGCCGTGATCCTCGGCTTCATCCTACTCGACGCAATCCCGAAAACGGTTCATGGTCGGGGTAATGGAGCAAAGATTTCTGCCATGGTTAAATCATTAGACGATCAGTTGATCGAGACGCCCGACGGCCCAATGACATGGGCCGAATGGAAAAAGAAGAACCCCCTTCAGGTGCCGTCGCGCCGAACCAAAGGCAAAATTCTACCGAACAAGGTACCACGTCGAACTGGCGACACTTAGTCCGGCGTACCTGACCTGCTCCCGTCGGTCCTCTTAAATGACAGGATGTGTAGTCGCAGACGAGGGATGCGGCGGCGGGCCATATTCCACATCAGAGCAAGTTCGACGCGATGCCATCAACCGCCAATATCGTCATCAGGCGGTAATTATGGCCTGCACCCCTTGACCTTAGCCGTGATAGAGAAGCGGCCATCTTTCATTGATCTTCGAAGCGATGGCTTAGGTGTTGAGCGAAAGGGACTGGGGATCGGCACGCGGTCGAGCGGGACCTGACATTTGACAGTCGGGACACAACGGCGAGGCAAATGCGTTAGGCGATAATGGAAACGCGGCACTTCCTCCTCAAGCCGGGCACCTTATCGCCCAATAATCAACAATTGCCCGTCATTCTCCACAAATCGGTGATCGACGTTGACGCGCAGGATTCGAGCGCTTCTGCCTTTGAGCAACTCTTTGAAAATAATGGCTGGCCAGCGGACTGGCGCGATACCGTATTTCCCTATGAGCATTATCATTCGACCGCACACGAGGTGTTGGGCATTGCGTCGGGCTGGGCGCGTCTGGAACTCGGCGGATCAACCGGACGGGAGATGCTGCTCAAGGCCGGCGACGTCCTCATCCTGCCGGGTGGCACGGGGCATCGCTGCCTTGAAGCAAGTCAGGATTTCCTTGCGGTGGGCGCCTATCCGGCGGGCGCACGCTGGGACAACTGCCGACAGACCGCCGATACGCCGACGCTGGAGCGAATAAGCTCGCTTGAGATTCCTGACGCCGATCCGGCGTGGGGATCGCACGGGCCATTGGTTGCGCTCTGGTCGTCCGTTCGCTGAGAGCGCGAGGCAATGCCGCGCGCTCTGATAATGTATCGCACGGCCATCGGCTTTCATGACCCATTCGTCGCGGCTACAAGTCGAAAGGAGGCGCTCGAGGCCTGGGAAGCGACGCTGATCTTTCGCCCGCGGCATGGCCGAACGGGTCATCGATCCTCAGCTGACGGGCGAGCCGCTGCGGCGACCGGGCAAGGTGATTAACCGGCCGCGCGGCAGCGCCGCCGAGCATCTGGCATCGGTCTCGCGCAAGATGGCGACGGGCCGCAAAAAAGCCGGACCGTCTTCGGCTGCCGTTGCGGAAGCGACTTCGACACCACGACCGAGCCGCAGACGACTTGACGCTGCCGAACGCGAGCTTTCAGAGGCCGAAGACGGTCAGCGAAAGCAACTAGACGAGATCGACGGCCAAAGTGCTGCCCTCAACAGACATCGCAAGGAACTCAGAGAGAAGATCGCGCAGAAAATCACGCCTCTCGAGCGCGAGCGTAACGTCGCGCAAGAGGCGTATAACGAGGCGATGGGCGATGGGAGACGCGGATCCTGAGGTCACGGCGGGTCGATCACGCGCGTGTCGAGGGCAAGGTCACATTACAGTACTGGCTGCTTGCTGGGGAACAGACCGACTTTGAGGCTGTTGACGGAAGATGTCCGAACTGTCCCCCGAGCCGTACATCCTATGGCTAACGGGCGCAGGTGTTCTGATCGCGCTGGTGGCTTGGCTACCCTTGGCGCTGAAACGATTACCCTTATCGCTGCCGATCATATGCCTTGCGATCGGCGCGGGGATCTTTTCCTTGCCGGCAGTTTCGCTGCGGCCAATGCCGCTGGCATACCCCGACATCGCCGAACGCCTCACCGAATTCGTCGTGATCATCGCGCTCATGGGAGCGGGCTTGAAGCTGGACCGCATCTTCAGCTGGAGCCGCTGGAGCGTGACCTGGCGGCTGCTTGCCATCACCATGCCACTCAGCATCGCAGCGATTGCGGCCATCGGTGGCTGGGGCCTCGGATTGGGGTGGGTGGCGGCACTCCTGCTCGGCGCCTGCCTCGCTCCGACGGATCCGGTACTCGCCGCAGACGTTCAGGTCGGCCCGCCGAAGTCAGGGGAAGAGGACGAAGTCCGGTTCGGCCTTACATCCGAGGCGGGACTGAATGACGGCCTCGCCTTTCCGTTCGTCAACTTGGCGCTCGCGCTCGGGCTTGCCGCCCAGACCGGCGAGCCTTGGGCGCGCGACTGGATCCTTCACAGCCTCCTTTGGGAGATCGGCGCAGGCGTCATCGGTGGCTGGCTGATCGGGAAGGTGTTCGGGTGGCTGACGTTTCACGTCCCTGCCGAGACGCGGCTCGCCAAGACCGGCGACGGCCTGATCGCGATCGCCGCGACTTTCGTCTCCTACGGGGTGACGGAAATCATCCACTGCTACGGCTTCCTGGCCGTGTTCGTGACGGCGCTGACCTTGCGTCGCTCGCATCGCGATCACGATTTCCACCATGAGATGCATGCCATCACGGAACAGGTTGAGCGGATCGCCATGATGGTATTGCTGATCCTGCTGGGAGGCGCGATCGTCGACGGATTGCTAAAGCCGCTGCGCTTGCAGGATTGGCTAGCTGCGGTGGCGATCATCTTTGTGGTTCGGCCTGTTAGCGGGATGATCGCGCTGATTGGTCTGAGGGCCCACCTCTCAGAGAAGCTTACGCTGGCCTTCTTTGGAATTCGGGGCGTGGGATCGTTCTACTACGTCGCCTACGCGCTCAATCATTTCGAATTCCCGGAGGGGGAACGGCTATGGGCCATCGTCGGTCTGGTTGCGCTCATTTCGATCCTGCTGCACGGCTTGACGGTGACACCGATCATGCGGTTGCTAGATCGACAGCATGGGCGGGATCCCGACATGTCGGATAAACGCCCTCGCGGACTCGCGGCATAATCGTTGCCAGAGATCGCCGACCGAAGGCCGGTGGCACAGCAGCTTCCGCCCGCAAAGTCGGACATTCTACGTGCTTGCTGAGCCTTCCGGAAGCGGACATCGGTTCTTCTGCAAGCCCAATGGCTCCTCGCCGAGGCGAGGAGCCGCCAAGGCATCTCAGGCCGAAGGTGTTCTTGCGCAGATAATCCTGCTGCTCCCGAGCTTGCTGCGTGTGAAAAAGAAGCTCTAAACCACGTCGCCGAGCCCGAACTGGTCCTGGCCGGGTCCCGTGAGCCTTTCTGGTAGGCGACCGGCAAGATCGTGCGGACAACGAGGATATGGCGCGCATCGGCGGGCAGCCTTCGAACTCTTCCCGCCGATGGTGGGTGAATGCCGCAAGTGCGTATGTTGCATGCCGAAAGCGGCGTCGGAAGCGGAGGACCCAGCCATTGGCGACGTTCTTGCCAGCCGCGCGGAAATCTCCTTCGGGCCGGCCCGTGCTAGCAGAGACGTGGCAGCGCGGTGCTACTGCCGTGCCATGTAGACGCGCATCTTCGCTTCCGAGTCCTCGACGGCCTCGCCCGAGACGTCGACCAGCGCCTTCTTCACGGTGCCTGTGAAGGCGAAAGGCGGCGCGTAGTCTTCCATGACCGGCGCTGACGAATCCGCTCCAATGCAAATGCCCGAGGAAAGCCCGAGCTGGATCGGGATCGTCACCGGCAAGTCGCCGCTGCCGACCGGCTTGGCATCGATGAACAGCTTGATGTTGGCGGGGACGCCCTTTCCCTTGGCGATATCGGGCTTGCCCGTGGGCGTGAACTCGAAGCTGAAGATATGATCGCCTTCGGGAACGGCGCTGTCCGACACCACCTTGAACCGCTGTTCGGCAACATAGTTGTAGCCGTAGATCAGCTTGCCGTTCTGCACATAGAAGACGAAGCCGCCGTCATTGCCGCCCATGGTGAAAAGCGCGCCTTCTGCGCCGCCTTTGGGCACATTGGCGTGGACCGACACCGAATGCTTAACATTGAGCACGCGCGGCGCCGCGTTGGTGGGCACCAGCTGCGTGCCGGGGTAATAGACATATTTCTTTCGAGCGACCGCAATCTGCGGCCGTTCATCAACCATCCTCATCGTGCCGCGGCTGTCGATCGGCAGCACACCATATTTGCCCGCCTCGATATACCACATGCCGATCATCGCGATCAGCCGGTCGCGCTCCTTCTCCGCCAGATTGTTCGTCTCGGCGAAGTCTTCGTTGAGGTCATAGAGTTCCCAGCCCTTGGCATCGAGTTCGGTCAGCTTGTTGTGGTCGACCGGCGCGCCGAACTCCAGACCGGACTCTGTGAACGACGTGCCCGGCCAGGGGCAAACCGCGCGCCAGCCGTCGTGATAGAGCGAGCGGTGACCGAACATCTCGAAATATTGCGTGAGGTGAAGCCCGTTCGCCTTGCTATCGTCGAACGATGATTTGAGGCTGATCCCCTGGATCGGAGATTGCGTGATGCCGCGTATCTGCGTCGGCGGTTCGATGCCGAGCGCGTCCAGCACGGTCGGCACCATGTCGATCGCATGGGCATATTGGCTGCGGACCTCGCCGCGGGCCTTGATGCCCTTGGGCCAGGTGATGATGAAGGGATCCGAGACGCCGCCCCTGAAGGTTTCGCGCTTCCAGCGCCGGAACGGCGTATTGCCGGCATGCGTCCAGCCCCAGGGATAGTGGTTGAAGAACTTTGGTCCCCCGATGTCGTCGATAGCCGCGAGGTTCTGCTCGAGACTGTCGGGCACATTGTTGAAAAACTTGTTCTCGTTGACCGAGCCGCTGGGGCCGCCCTCCGCGCTGGCGCCATTGTCCGACACCAGCATGATCAGCGTGTTCTCATACACGCCCATTTCCTTCAGGAAGTCGATCAGCTCGCCGATATAATGGTCGGTGTGCTCAAGGAATCCGGCGAACACCTCCATCATCCGCGCATAGAGCCTGCGCTCGTCAGCGGAGAGCTTTTTCCAGTCCTGCACGTCGGGGTCGTGGCGTGACAGCGTCGTATTCGCCGGCACGATCCCCAGCTCCTTCTGCCGCGCGAACACCTTCTCACGATAGGCATCCCAGCCGTCGTCAAACTTGCCCTTATACTTGTCGGCCCATTCCTTGGGCACGTGATGCGGGGCGTGCTGGGCGCCAGTGCAGAAATACATGAAGAAGGGCTTGTCGGGCGCGACCTGCTTGGCATCGGCGATCATCGCCTTGGCCTTTTCGACGAGATCGGTGGTCAGGTGATAGCCCTGCTCCGGCGTTTTCTCCGGCTCGATCTGCATATTGTCGCGCACCAGTTCGGGATAATATTGGTGCGTGTCGCCGCCCATGAAGCCATAAAAGCGCTCGAAGCCGCGGCCCAGCGGCCAGCGGTCATAGGGGCCAGCCGCCGATCCCTGCTCGGACGGCGTCAGGTGCCATTTGCCCAGCGCATAAGTGTTGTAGCCATGCTGCAGCAGGATTTCGGAAAGGAACCCGTTCTCGAACGGGATATTGCCATTGCTGCCCGGATAGCCCGTCGCGCCCTCGGTGATGCACGACATCGCGTTGGAATGATGGTTGCGCCCCGTCAGGAAGCAGGAGCGCGAGGGTGAGCAGAGCGCGGTCGTGTGCATGTTGATGTAACGCAGCCCATCCTTGGCCAGCGCGTCGATGTTGGGCGTGCTGATCGGGCTGCCATAGCAGCCCAAGTGCCCGAAGCCGGTGTCGTCGAGGACGATGAACAGTACATTGGGCGCGCCTTCTTTGGCGCGCAGCGGCGCCGGCCAAGCCGGCTCAGAGACGTCGAAGGTGCGGCCGATCGTACCAGGAAAGGCTTGACCGGACTGATATTCCTCGAGTGCCATATTCTGCCTCCACACGGCGATCAAAGATGCGTTTGTTCCGGCTCCCCGAAGCTGCTCGGGCGGCTGGCGGGCCTGGCTATCTAGCCTCGGCTAAAGCACGCACCCTGCCAATCGGTGGAAACCCCTAGTCGAACGATGGCTACCCCTTAGGTGCGTCAGGATTGTCCGGCTATTTGAGCTGCTGCCGGTTTCGCGGACACCAAGATAGGCTACGCTACCTCAGATTGTTTCTCGAAGTCGATGGGGCTGA
>NZ_JBYSXE010000042.1:0-36724 GCF_058781925.1 Sphingobium sp. FW306-1B-F04DB
CATAGCGCAGAGAACGCGGATCGCGGGTTCCTGCATGTAAGGATTTCGTACGCTTATGCGCCCGAAATCCTTCGCCATATCCGTCGTTCCTCGACATTCTTTGCAACACCCAAAGCGGAAGTTCGTTCATTGACGCCCGCAGCGCTCATCATGCGTAGTTTCGCGCACATACCCTGCTACAAGCGGACGAGTGCTCGCATCCGTCATGCGATCGCTTGGCGTCTGGCAGTCTCCCCACCGGGCGCTTGCTGAACTCATTCGCCTCACTATGGGCGACAGAGGCCATCAGCCCTTCGGGATGATAGTCCCGGAACAACCGCTGCAATGAAGCGAACAGCCCTGGCAGCCGCTCCACCTGTATCTGGGCGTGCGGATAGCGCTTTAGTTCGCCAGCCGGAAGCGGATGGCCGCGCCTCCACCGGGCGCGAGGGCCAGCGTCAGCGTGTCGGCGCTCGTCACGACGCGCTTGCTGATCACGAGCGCCTCTGGATTGGTACGATAGTCGGCGCCGGGACCATCGGCGTAGATCTGCGCCTCGTAGCGCTTGCCCGGCGCGAGGAAGCTCAGCGGCTGCTCGAGACTCCGCGCCTCCTCATCGGTGATCGCTCCCAGATACCAGTCCCCCTTGCCGCGCTGCTGCCGCGCGACAACGACATAGTCACCGATCACGCTCTGAAGCGTCCTGGACGTCTCCCAATCCGCTGGTACGTCGCGGATGAACTGGAAGGCATCGGCACGCTTCTCATAATTTTCGGGCAAGTCGGCCGCCATCTGGATTGGCGAATAGACGACGACATATTCGGCGAGCTGCGTCGCAAGCGTCGACTGGACCCGCCGCGACAGTTCCTTGCCGCCACGCGAAATGTCGAAAATGCCCGGCGTGAAGTCCATCGGCCCTGCGAGCAGGCGCGTGAAGGGCAGGATCGTCATATGCTCGGGCGGATTTGTCGGATTGCCCCACGCGTTGAATTCCTGCCCGCGCGCGCCCTCGCGACTCACCCAGTTCGGCCAGGTGCGGCGGAGCCCGGTGTCCTTCACCGGTTCGTGCGTGTCGATAACGATATGATGCTTCGCCGCGCGCTTCACGACGTCGAGATGATGGTCCACCGCATATTGCCCCGCGAACCATTGGAGCCCGCCCGCGCCATCGACGATCGTCCCGCTGTGCCGGACATAGCCGGTCTTGATCGCCGCGACGCCATGGTCGGCATAGAGCTTCAGCGCGTCATCGAGCTGGCGCGCATAATTTTCGATCGCGCCGCCGGTCTCATGGTGCCCGATCAGTCCCACGCCCTTGCTCTTCCCGTAGCGGGTGATCTCAGCGAGGTCGAAATCGGGATAGGCTTCGGTGAAGCTGAACTTGTCGCCATTCGCGATCCAGTCGCCGTCCCAGCCCTTGTTCCAGCCCTCGACGAGCACGCCCGTGAAGCCATATTTCGCCGCGAAATCCATGTAGCGCTTCACATTCGCGGTGTTCGCGCCATGCTTCGGCCCGCTGCCCCAGGTCGACTTCTCGAGGTGCATTTCCCACCAAACGCCGACATATTTGCTCGGCTTGAACCATTTGCCGATGTCGGGAAGCTGGTTCGGTTCGCTGAGGTTCAGCGTGATCCGGCTGTCGGCGAGCGCCGCCGGGCTTTCGCCGACCAGCACGGTGCGCCACGGCGTCGCGAAGGGTCCGGTCTTTTTCGCAAGCGTCCCGTCGGGCCAGGGCATCAGCCATGCGCTGTATCCGCCCGCGCCATCGCCTTCGAGCAGCATCGAGGGGAAATCGACCAGCGCCGCCTCGTGGAAGCTGAGATACAGCCCATTGTCACCCTTGAGCGTCAGCGGCGTTTCGGCGAGCGTAACCCGCCGCGCATCGGTCTGCGCATAGAGATATTCGTCGCGTTCCTGCCCCAGCGCCTGATACCACCACGCCTGATACGCACCGACGGTGCGGAACTGGCTGTGGTCGGCGGCAACCGCCACCGCCTGCTCCGCCGGAACGCCTGCATAATCATAGCGAAAGCCGAAACCGTCGTCGAAGAGGCGGAAGGTGACGCCCATCGCCTTGCTGAGCGGCGTGTCGCCCGCAAGCGTCACCCGAAGCTCGCTATGATGGTCGCGGATCAGCCGCTGCTCGCCCCACGGCTGCTCCCAGCTCGTGTCCGACACCGACCGCTTGACGTCGCCGAGCGAAACATAGCGCGGATCGGCTTCGCCCGCGAAGGCGAGACCGAGGCGCGAAGGCGCGATCACCGTCACCGCGCCACGCTTCACTTCGTAGCGCGCCTCGCCATCTTCGACCGACACGCAAAGTTCGAGCGTCTTGCCCGGCGACTGCACGCACTCGCGCGCTACCGCGGGCGAGGCAATCGCCAGCAGGGAAAGGCCGAACAACATGGACGTCTTGGGCTTCATCTAGATTTTCTCTTTCAGGGAGAGGATCATTTTCGAAAGGCGGCGGTCAGCCGCTGGCGCAGCCCAGCGCGCTCGGACGGCGACATCGCGCCAAGCGCTCCACGCAGCGAAACGGGAATATGCGCGGCCGATGCTTCGGTATCGCCGAAGACATGCGCGTCGAACATCGCGTGCCAATAGGCGCGCTCGCCCGGCGGCAGCTCCTTCAACGCGAGCAAGGCCGCGAGGAAGATAGTGTTCGGCTCCTCGACCGCCACCGCCTCGCCGCCCCACCAATAATTGACCATCGCGTTCCACGGATCGAGCGAGGTCACATGGTGCCACCAGTAGCGGGGCACGAAGATCGCATCGCCGGGTTCGAGCAGCGCGACGCGCGCCGATGCCATAGCCTCGCGAAAGCGCGGGAAGAGTTCGTAGTCGGGCGCCTCGGGGTCGACGAGCGACAAGGGCGGCGGATTGTCGCGCGGGCCGATATAGAGATTGGCGACCTGATCGGGCGGGAACAGCAGGAAGCGCCGGCGCCCTGCGATCACGCAGGCAAGATTATGATCGCGGTCGTTGTGCGTCTGCGTTTTGACCGGACCGCCGAGCCACAGCTTCGGACTGACCTCGGCTGCGAGCAGCGGCATTGGGTTCTGGCGACCGAAGTCTGGCATCGCCTCGGCGAGTGGCAGCATCTGGATCGCCGCGGTCGGCGCACTCTCCTGCCCCATCAACGCTTCGATCCGTGCCAGCGCCTCGCGTAGCGGCGCATGGCGCTTGGTGAAGGTGAATTCGCGCATGTCGGCGCGATAGGCGAAGCGGCCCTTCGCGCGCGCCGGCGCCTCCATCAAGGGGACGGCGACTCCGCGGTCCATCCCCGTCAGATAGGCGTTCAGGCGGCCGGGCGAGTGGCGCCCGGCCGCCAGTGCGACCCAGTCGTCGATCAATCCCTTGATGACGACAGGCATGCCGGCGTCGATGATCGCGGCAAAATCGGCCGGCGAAGGCGCCGAGCGCGCGGCGATGCGCGGCAGCGCGCCGAGCGGCGAAGGCTGCGGCCGCCCGGCATCGAGGCGCGCGGGTTCAGCCATGCGCGCGCCGCAATATCCCGGCGAGATAGGCATCGTGCGTCGGCTGGCGCTGCACAGCCTCGCGCACAAAGCCCAACATCTTGCGGAAATGCGCCATCACCTCGTCGGGCGGCACGCGGTCGACCGACGGGCGCCAACCCTCGGGCGTCACACCATGTCCCATCAGCAGCGCGCGCCAGCTGTCGGGCGGCAGGCTCTCGTCCTCGAAGGGCGCGAGTTCGCCGCGCGCGCGGAAGAAATCGACCAGATGCGCGAGCTCCTCGGACACCGGCAGTGCCCGCGCGGCGTCCCAGAAGGATCCGGCATAATGTTGCAGCCTATGGTGCGCGGCCTGAAAATCCGCGACGCGCGCGAGATGCGAGCGCATCGCGCGATTATATTCGGCGCGCCGCGCGGCATAGCTGTCGCCCTCGGCCGGAAAATGCGAAATCAGGTGGACGATGCCAAGCTGGAGCCCGTGCAACGCGAGGCCGTGGACCGGATCGAGCGTGCAGGCGGCCTCGCCGATCCCCACGCAATTGCCTGCCCACAGCGCCGAGGCGATACCCGCCGAAAAAGACCGGAAGCTTGCGGCTTCGAGCGGGAATCCGCTTGCCGCGCCGGCCTCTGCCAGCGCTTCGTCGTCGCGCGTTGCAGCGCTCGAAAAGACATGGACGACATGCGTGTGCGTCATGCTCGGATAGAGGGCGGTCCAGCCGCCCTTCCCCGCGCGCACCTCCGAATAGACCGGGAGGGCGGCCAGACGCGGCGCGAGCGCGACGAGCATCCGGTCGCCCGGCGCCGCCCATGGCTCGAACATGACAGCAGGAGCGGTTCGCAGCAGCCGACCATCGGACGTCGCATCGACGAACAGGTCGGCCTCGACGCGACGCCCGTCGCCTGTGAGCAGCGCCCGGACACTGTCGCCGTCACATTCGATATCGACGCGCGCCGTCTCGACGATCGCAACGCCCAGGTGCCGCGCGATCGCTATGAGGCTTCTGGCATAGGCGGCGGCGGGCAGGTGATAGCCATAGTCGGCACGGCCATATTTTTCGCTCTCGGCGTCGGGCAGGAACAGCCGGCCATTGTGCGCCGCGGCGGCGGTGAGCGAGAAATCGTCGAGGGCGACCTCGAGGCCGTGATGCCGCGCCTTGATCCAGTGCGGGAAGAAATCGCTACCGTTGATCCCCGTCCCGTGCGCGCCATAGCTGTGCAGAAAGGGCGCCTGCCCCGCCCCGCCGGCGTCGACGAAGTTCTGGCCGAGCGTGAAAGCGCCGCGCACGCCGCGTAAAAGCGCTGCCTCGTCGATCCCGATCTGGTTGTGGAGCGCCTCAATCGCGGGAAGCGTCGGCAACATGTCCGCAGGCCCCGCCTCCCCGGGCAATGCGACAGCGGTGACGCTGATCCCCGCCGGCGCCAACGCGCGCCGCAGCGCCGCCGCGGCCAGCCACAGCGGCGCGTCACGGCCGACGATGGCGACGCTCTGCACGCTCATGCCGCGCTCGCCGCGTCGCGCGGTGCAGTCGCGCCGCTCGCGCAATAGTCCCTGAGGAATTCGGAATGGGGCGTCATCTCGGCGGCGTTGAGCGCGATGCGTTCCGCGAGATCGTCGAGGCGGGCCTGTCGTTCGGCCGCCGGCATGCGATGGGTTAGCGGGCTCGCGGCCAACGGCAGAACGCCCTGTCCCTCAAGGACCGAGAGCCAGCTGTCGCGGGAAAAGAGGCCGAGCTTATACTCGGGCGCCGCCGAACTTTCGCGGAACAGCGCCATCTTGTGCGCGAGGCTTGCCGGCAGCGCCATCGTGCGGACATGGTCCCACAAGGGTTCGCCGAAACGCTCGTTCGCGGTGTAGTGGAGCACGAGAAAGTCGCGCGTCCGGTCGTAATGCGTTGCGAACAGCCGGTTGAATTCGCGCACCGCTCGCGGATCGACGCGCTCGCCGCGACGCGGCATCAGCGAAATCAGGTCGATCGTCGCGGCCTGGATCAGGAAGATGCTCGTCGATTCGAGTGGTTCGAGGAAGCCGCTCGCCAACCCCACCGCGATGCAATTGCCCGCCCAGCCGACCTCGCGCCGCCCCGCCTGGAAACGTAGCAGCCGCGGCTCGCCATGCGCCTCGCCGTCGATCGCGGCGAGCAGCGTCTTTCGCGCCTCATCTTCGTCACAGAAGCGGCTGGAAAAGACATAGCCGTTGCCGATCCGGTGCTGGAGCGGGATGCGCCAGGTCCAGCCCCCGCGCTGCGCGGTCGCGCGCGTATAGGGCGTGAGCGGGTCCACGCTGGCGCAGGGCACCGCAAGCGCGCGGTCGCACGGCAGCCAGTCGCTCCAGTCGACCCACGGCACTTCCATCGTTGCGCCAAGCAACAGCGAGCGAAAGCCCGAGCAGTCGACGAACAGGTCGCCGCGCACCTCGGTGCCTGAGGCGAGCGTGAGCGAGGCGACATCGCCGCTTCCGCCATCGCGCACGACGTGGACGACCTTGCCCTCCATCCGCCGCACGCCGCGCGCGGTTGCCCAGCCGCGCAGATAGGACGCATAGAGCCCGGCATCGAAATGATAGGCATAGCTGTAGGTCGACCGGATCGACCGCGGGTCGCTATTGGGATGCTCGAAACCGTTCGCGCGGCACGCCGCGACCGCGAAGCTGTAATCCTGCAAGGACCGGTGATCGGTGCCGTCGATCCGTGCGCGCGCCCAATGATGCTGGAAATCGGTGCTCGTCCAGCGGTCGCCGAAGGTGCCGAAGGGGTGAATATAGCGGACGCCTTGTCGGAGCCAGTCGACGAACTCGATCCCCAGCTTGATCGTACCGCCGGTCGCGCGCATGAACTCGGCCTCGTCGATGCCGAGCATGTCGTTATAGGTCTTGATATGCGGCAGCGTCGCCTCGCCGACGCCAACCGTCGCGATCTCGTCGCTTTCGATCAAGGTGATGTCGTAATCCGCCGCCGGCAGCAGGCTGACGAGGCCCGAGGCGCACATCCAGCCGGCGGTCCCGCCGCCAAGGATCACGATCCGATAGGGTGCTGGCGCCGTCATCGCGTCCCTCGCTTTTCGTTCATCGGAGCGCGCGGCCGCCTTTTGAACGGGCGCCCGCGCTCTTTCGGGGATCAGAATTTCACGCGTGCGCCAAACTGGAAGCGCCGGTCGACCCGACCCCAGTTCGCATCGCGATAGACAGGCTTCGCGCCCGGCGTAAGCGCCGTGTCGCCGAAGATCTGCTGCTGGTAGACCGTCGTCGTATTGAGCAGATTCTGTCCCTCGACCGACAGTTCGAGCCACGGCATCGGCGACACGCGGATCGACGCGTCGAGGAAGCCGACCTCTTTCTGGAACACCGGCAGGCCGATGCAGCAGTCGAGATTGTTGGTCAGGAAGCGCGAGCGCCAGTTATAGGCGACGCGGAGCGCGACCGGCCCCTTCTCGTAAAGGCCGACGAGGTTGAACGTGTGCTTCGAAATGCCGGCTATCTTGTGCGAGTCGATCACGACGCCGCGCCCGCCCGACACGTCAAGACCCGCGCCGAAGCCACCGGTGCCGCCTCCGTCGAGCGCGCCCTGCGTGACGAGGTTCGAGTTGCTGATGCCGCTCTGCTTGACGAAGGTATAGTTGGCCTGCGCGCCCAGCCCGCTGAGCAATCCGGGCAGGAAGTCGAAGAAGGTCTGGAACCCCGTTTCGAAGCCATAGAGCTCGCCGCCGTCCTTCGTATTGCGCGGTCCGCGCATCAGCACGGTCTGTTCGGACCCGTTGTTGGTGAACCGGCGGGCAAACTCGCCATAGGCCAGCGTGTCGTGCAGCTTCTTGTAGAAGAGGTCGACGTGGAACGAGGTGCTACCCTGATAATGTTCGAAGGTCAGGTCGAACTGGTCGGCGAGCGCCGGCCTGAGCCCCGCAAAGCCCGATTCCGCCCGGAAAATGAAGTTGTATCCGGTGATATTCCCCGCCCCGTCGCGCACGATATAGGGGCTCGTCGCGGTCGTATCGATGACCGGCGACTGGATCGACACGAAGTTGCGAAGCAGGCCGAAATCGGGCCGCGACATCGCCCGTGAATAGCCGAAGCGGACGAAATTATTGTCGTCGAGGCCGAAGCGTATGTTGAAGCTCGGCAGCGCCCTTGTGTAGGACGACTTCAGATCGTTGTCCGCGCCCGCGCCGTTGGCGAAAGCGAGGAGTTGCGGCGTGATGAAGCACGCCGGGTTGACCACCGCATTGGGCGGAAGCGGAGTGCCGCATGGCTGCTGCAGCAGGCTGGTAAAGATCGTCGGTTGCGGGAAAGCAACGCTGCCGGTGCTGTCGATCTTGGTCTGCACGACGCGCACGCCGATATTGCCACGCACGCTGATGCCGCCAAGCATCGCATTGTCGCCGCCGAAGCGGAGCATCGCGTAGACGGCCTTGGTTTTCTCGTTAACCTTCATCACTTCCGACGGAGTGAAACAGCCGACGGTCGCCTCGGCGCGGTCGCAGATCGGGGTCCAGCCGGGCAGGATCGGCGGGCTCACGTTCGATCCGCGCAGTCCGTCGACGAGCCGGTCGCGGTGCTTCAGCACATCGCGGCTCAGATAGACGAGGTCGCCATTGTCATAAACGCCGCCATTGTAGAAGCTGCCGCCGAGGCTGACGGGCTCGAACAGTCCGTCGCCATAGCCGTTGAACGCCGGGCGCGCGCCGCAGCCCGCCGGATAGGGCGCCGCCGACGTGTTGTCGACGTTGAAGCCGGGGCCGTTGCAGTTCCACGGCGCCGCGATCGGCGTCCAGTTGAAGGTCGAATAGCGGACATTCTGGTCGCGGTCGGTGTAGCGCACGCCGACCTTCAGCGAGTCGAGCCAGTCATTGCCGTCGAAATCATATTCGGCGTCGCCCTTGAGCGCGAGCTCCTCGGCGTCATTGTCCTCGAGATGCGCCTGGATGAACGGGATCCAGTAATTGTGCGGGTTCGAAAGTCCGCCCTGCGCATAATTGACGTTGGTGCCGGGCAGCAGCTCGATATGGGGGACGCCGTCCTTGCCGACCGAATATTCATAGTCGGCGGCAGAACCGGTCGCGACGAGGATGTCGTCGTTCGTCGTCTCCGCCTTGATCCATTGCCCGTCGAAGTTCAGCCGAAACCGGTCGTTGACGTCCCACTGGAGGTTCGCCGACAGGTCGCGCGTGCTTTCGCTATGGTCGAAATTGCGCGCCTCATTCTGGAAATAGAGGCCGTTACGACCGGGAACCGCGCACGCTGAACCGGGACCGCAAAAGTTGATGAACGGCAGGCCGGGAACAGCCGAACCCGTGTCGATCATGTCGGCGGCGCTGCCGAAGCTGCCGCGCCAGCTGCCATAAGCCTGGCTGAGCGTCGCCGACTGCAGCATGCCGTCGGCGCCGAAGGTGAAGCCGGCGTTCCCTGTCGGAGTGCGAAGGATCGTCGATGCGACGGGGTTGAAGGCAGGGGTGCCGTAATAGGTCCCCTCGAGGATCGCGTGCGACGCATTCTCGAGCCAGGCATTGTCATAGGAGGAGCGGATGAACTGGACCGATGCGCGCACATCGCCGCCCGGGCTTTCATACTGCCCCGCGAGCGCGACGCCCTCGCGCGTGCGGTCGTAATCGACGAGCGAATAGCGGATGCCGTCGGGCACGAAGGCAAAGCCGGTGCCGCCGAACGGGTTGGCGCTGCACGACACATTGCCGCTCGCATCGACGATCCCCTTGCCGTCTGGGCCGA
Organism: Sphingobium sp. FW306-1B-F04DB; assembly: GCF_058781925.1. NCBI lineage: Bacteria > Pseudomonadati > Pseudomonadota > Alphaproteobacteria > Sphingomonadales > Sphingobiaceae > Sphingobium > Sphingobium sp. FW306-1B-F04DB. The sequence goes on from NZ_JBYSXE010000042.1 coordinate 9,172, forward strand.
CCGCACCCGCCGAGCAATAGGTACGGATCTTGTCCATGATGACGCTTTCGGTCCGCGTCACGACATGGCTGCGCGCATAATCGGCCATCAGGCCGAAGGTGCCCGCTTCGGTGTCGAAGGTCTTGCTGACGAGGACCGAAAATTCGCCGTTCCACTTGTCGGAGCGGTCGCCATAGGTCGCCTTGGCGTTGGCGGTGACGACAAGGCCCTTCTCGTCGAAGGGCAGGCGTGTGCGCAGATCGACGGTGCCCGCGATGCCGCCCTCGATCATGTCGGCGGTCTGGTTCTTGTAAGCGTCGACGCGCGACATCAGCTCGGGCGAGATGTCGTTGAAGTTGAGACCGCGATAGGAGTCGGCCGAAAAGCTGTCGCGGCCGTTGATTTCCGTCCGCACGAAGGTCAGGCCGCGGATCAGGACGCCGGCGGGTTCGCCCGAGGGATGGGTGCTGTCGTCGGTCGACTGCAGGCGCGAAACGGTGATGCCTGGAACGCGCTGCAACGCCGCGGCGACCGAATTGTCGGGAAAGGCGCCGATGTCAGTCGCGCTGATCGAATCGACGATCGTATCGGCGTCTTTCTTGAGCTCCTGCGCATCCTGAAGCGCAGCGCGCACACCGACGACGACGATCTCGGTCTCGCTGTCGGTACTGTCATCGATCGGCGGCGCCGCGTCCTGCGCGATGACGGGCGTGCTGATCACCAATCCCGCCAGCGCGATTGCCGACACACCGCCCATCAGGCGGCCGCCACGATCCTGCGCGAATCCCTTGAGCCTCATGCTCTCCCCTTCCCCATGCCGACCCCATTTTGCGGGGCATTCTCGTTCCGGGCGCCATGCGGGACTCTCCGCCTGACCCGTTTGCATTGTTTTGCGTATAATTGCATAAATGGCAAGCCCGATTTTCCAAACGGGCGCATTGATAATTATCACATATATTACAACGGTTTTGTGAGCGTGGCAGGCGTTCCGGCGTTGATGGGCCTGCGCGCAGAATAGGTTTGAAGCAGATGAAGTTTATGCAATATCTTGCATTGGACCCGAAAAAGATGCTCTGGCGCGTCGCAGCGGAACGAGCATGGCAGCGAGCGCTGCCGCCATCAGAAACGCCGCGGCCAGCCCGAGCGTCATGACCGGATTCCCTCCGAAAGCATGGAGCATGAGCGGCCCGAGACAGATCGCGGCGACGAGCTGCGGGATGACGAGGAAGACGTTGTGGATGCCCAGATAAACGCCGACCTTCTCTGGGCGCACCGCATTGACAATGATTGCGTAGGGCAGCGACAGCACCGCTGCCCAGGCGAGTCCGATCCCGATCGACGACAACCAGAGCCATCGCGCATCGGGGGTCAGCACGAGCCCCGCCATCCCCGCCCCGCCCGCGAGCAGGCACAGTGCATAGGTGCAGCGCTCGCCGATCCGAGCCGCGACGCGCGGCAGCGCGAGCGCGGCGAGCGCGGCGACGCCGTTATAGCCTGCGAACAATATCCCGACCCAGTCGGCGGCGGCGCTGAACTCTGGCGATGAGGGGTCAGCGCTGCCGAAATGGCTGCGCGAGAGCGCGGGCGCCGCATAGATCCACATCGCGAACAGCCCGAACCAGGTAAAGAATTGCACGACCGCGAGCCCCCTCAGCGCGTCAGGCATGTGCAGGAAGTCCTCGACGATCTGGAGCAGCCCCAGCGACGCCGCGCCCCGTGCCTGCCGGCGCGCCGCGAGCGCGTGCGCCAGTCCAATTACCAGCGCAGCGGCGGCGAGCACGACCACCTCCCATTGCCAGCGCAAACCAAGCGAAAGCGCGAGCAGGAGCGCCCCGAAGATGGCGAGCGGCCAGCCGAACCGGCCGAGCGGCGCCGCATCGCCGCCAAGCGCCGCCGCGCCGCCCGTTGCAGGCTGCTCGCGCGTCCGAACGACCGTCCACAGCATCGAGACGAGCAAGCATGCGCTCCCGATATAGAAGGCGTAGCGTACCGAATCGGGGAGCGCATGCGAGGCGGCCAACCCCGACACCCCGAACCAGTTGACGAGCATCCACGGCAGCGCCGAGGCGAAGACCGCACCGGCACCGATAAAGAATACCTGGATCGCATAGCCGCGCGCGCGCAGTACCTGCGGCAGATTGTCGGCAACGAGCGCGCGCGCGGGGTCCATCGCGATATTGATCGATGCTGTGAGCAGCCACAGCGTCGCAATGGCGGCCCACAGCGTCGTCGCATTGGGCATGATCAGCAGCGCCAGCGCGGTCACGAGCCCGCCAACGAGCAGGAAGGGTCGCCGCCGCCCGAAACGCGAGCGCGAATGGTCGGACAGGTGCCCGACGATCGGCTGGACGATCAGCCCGGTGATCGGCCCGGCGATCCACAGCACGGGGAGTGCAGCGACATCAGCGCCGTGCGCCTGGAAGATGCGGCTGGTGTTCGCATTCTGCAATCCCCACACGATCTGGATGCCAAACAGCGCAAAGCACATGCTCCAGATATGCAACGACGACGCCCCCGCCGTACGCGGAAACAGATTTCCCCCGCCTTTCGGCGCATCTGCGGCATGCAAATCTTGCATACCCCTCCCCCTGCTGTGCTAACACTCTTTGCGGCGCCGAACACGGACTGGTCTTTATGAGCACCAACAATACGAGATTGGAAGACTTGGCAAGGATGGCCGGTGTCTCGGCTTCGACCGTATCGCGCGCGCTCAACGACCATCCGCTGATCAGCCTGGCCACCAAGAAGAAGATATGGGCGCTCGCACACGAGCATAACTACCCGTTTCGTAGCCATATGCCTGCCGCCCCGGTGGGAGCCGAGGGATCGATCGTCGTCGTCACTCCGCATATGCAAGGCCGCCCGCTGCCGCTGTCGCATCCCTTCTTCCTCGAACTGCTCGCGAGCATTGGCGAGGCCGCGCGCGCGCGCGACTGCGACTTCACCGTCAGCCACACCGCACCGCGCGACTTCGACGACCTGACGACGGTGCTGAACAGCAGCCGTGCGAACGGAGTGATCTTCCTGGGCCAGGCTATGCTGCACGACGATTTCAACCGGCTCGCCGAAACGAAAGGCAATTTCGTCGTCTGGGGCGCGCATCTGCCGGGGCAAAAATATCCCTCGGTCGGATCGGACAACGTGATGGGCGGCCGCCGCGCGACGATGCATCTCGCGCGGCTCGGACGAAAGGCGATCGCCTTCGTCGGCTCGAATGACCCCGAGGCGATGCAACGGCGGCAGGGCTATCTGGAGGCGCTTGAAGCGAATGGGCTGGAGGCCCACCCCGCCCTCGACATCCGCGTCGACTTCGGCTTCGAATCCGCGGAGCGCGCGCTCAACCAGCTGCTGTCGCGCGGAAAAAAACTTGACGGCATCGTCGCATCAAGCGACCTCATCGCGCTCGGGGCGATCCGTGCGCTGCGCAAGGCCAATCTGTCAGTGCCGAAGGAGGTCTCGGTCACGGGCTATGATGACATGCTGCTCGCGCGGCTCAGCACGCCGGCGCTGACGACTATCCAGCAGGATACGCTCGAAGCGGGGCGGCGACTGGTATCCCAGGTGATGGACTCGCACGCCGAGCAATATCTCGACTATCTGCCGACGCATCTGATCGTGCGCGAATCCTGCGGCGGTTGACGGCCGAAACTTATCATTCCCGTACCCCGAGAAAATGGATTTAGCTCGGAGATCTTCCGCTACCGCCCGCAAAACCGGCCATAGGAGATGTGCTGACCGTTTCCCGAAACCGGCAATTCATTCATGGTTGCGCCAGTATGCGGCCTTGCCCCTAAACTGACCTATCCCGTGCTGGGGATGCTCTGGGGCCTGAACTGCGCTGTTCTAGCTGTTTCGCGTGGGTTTGAAGGAGAAACCTCAAAGGTGAAAATTAGGGGGAACACGCCGCCACGTCAGAAGGTATAAGCCACCCCCATAGCGGCGCTAAATTGATTGGGGTTGCCGCGCATTGCCACGATTGGCGAATTTGCAAAATCGCTTAGCAGTCGTTGATAATGGACCTTCGCACCCAGCGCGAAACCCTTTCGCAAATCACCACGCAGCGAGACCGCACCGCTCAGACCAAAGGCGGCGCTCTTCACGCCGCCGTTCGGCCGATAGAACGGCAGCCCGCTGGACGCACTCGCATCGCTGTCGATGCCGAAATAATAGCGAGCATAGCGTGCACCCACCACATCAAATGATGCCGAAGCGGAAACCAACACGGCTTTTGAGAGCGGCGCAGTATATACAACCGAGGGTGTAACAATGAAGCTCCTATGTACAGACCCGAGGTCATAAGCCCCCGAAATCTGTACCGTAAGCGAGTCACGATGCGATGTTAGAATGCCCGTCCGGGTGAAGCCAATTTCGACTCCGCCTTCTACCGCCACCTTGCGTTTGCGGATTAGCGCGACAACCGGGTCGTGTGGTGTTCCCGTGCGATCCAGATTGAGATTGACGAACGGTGCGACGCTGAGCTTGAATGTCTGCTTACGATACTCGGGCACCAGATCAATACCCAACGAGTTGCCCTGCCAAGCAATCGAATGGCCATGCACTCGCGCAGTGGCGCCCGCGACGGGTCCAAAAATATAATCGTCTGACCCCTCATAATCACTCCCCACCGCTGCCCCTACAACCACCGTAAGTCTATCGGGTGCCAGTCCCTCCCCGGTTTCATCTGGGTCTGGCACGACCACAAAGGGTGGGGGTATAATGGGCGTGGGCAGAACCCTGGCGGGCACGGCCACCTGTGCGACAGCGGGCGTCGCCGTGCCCGTGATGAGCACAACCAACGCTAATCCGAATACGTCATTTCGCCTTAAAATGAAGGACATGAATGTCATCCTTCTGCGGGGCGTTACGCTCTCGAGCCCACGCTACATCCATTTTCGGTGGGCCGGAACCTGCCATATCGATCCGCGCGGCTGCGCAGCCGCCGGATGCTCGACCAGCGCGCCTGCCTGACGGCAGTCCCGTCGACTTCGAGAAACAGTCTGAGGTAGCGTAGCCTATTTTGGTGTCCGCGAAACCGGCCCTTCGATATGCGGGTCGCGGCCCAGTCCCATCACTTTGAAGACAGGTGCAGTGGCAGCAAGCCCGTGCCGCTCCAGGGGGCGGGAGCAAATCCTGGGCCCCCGATCTCGACAAGCGACGAAGTCAGGCGCGGGCTCACGACGCGCGTAAATTCTCCGCAGAGCGTGGTTTAGCGGTCCGGCCTTGACATGCCGTAATATGTGGAGATGCGCTGGCCGTAGATGTCATCAAATTCCGGCGCATCATCGAGCCGGTAACCCGGGCTTCCCTCCAGCATCTCCTTTCCCACGCTGATCACATAACCACCCTTGGCCGGATCGTAGGAGAGCAATTCCCAGGGGAGCGGATGATAGCTTTGGCCGAGACCGAGAAAGCCGCCGAGCGACAACACCGCATAGGCAACGTGCCCCGTGGTCTTGTCGACCAGAAAGCTGCTCACGGTGCCGATCTTGCCACCGTCGACTCCATAAGCCGCCGCGCTTTTCACGAGGTTTGCGGCAAGGAAGCGATGTGCTCGCTGGGACATCAGAACCTCCGAAACTGCGACCCTTCGCAGGACTCTCTGAACCTCGATCGTTCAACAGTCGATGTAGGTGTCCGTTCCTTTCCGAACCGGCGGTGCCTTCAAATGCCGGGACTTCAGCGTGCCTCTGTGAGGAGAAAAATCAATGTGATCGCGACGAACCGCGACGGGGTCTTGAGCCGGGCGGAGTTCGACGCCGGCCACAAGACGATGCTTGGCCGCAAGTCGCTGGGCTGAACTGGATCCTGAAAATTGCGGGGGCGCACAAATTGGTCGTATGGCGTCCGAAGCGCTTCACCCGCCCGCCAGATTGAGGTCGGACATTTTGCGCGCCCGGTCTGCCAGACAACCCATCGACGCCGATTACAGGGATATGCGACACTCGTTCGGGAAAGATGTATTATCGATCTGAGATGACTCGGCTCCAATCACTTGCGCCGTAGCGCCTCAGATCGGACGAACCTCAGGTCATGATGCACCCAAACCGGAGCATGGCGGACGCGTAAATACTTGCGCAGGCGATCGTCAACACAATCCCCGAGCCGTTCATCGTACTTGACGAACGATTTTGCGTGCTGGCAGCCAGTCGCTCCTTCTATCAGACTTTCGGCGTTGATCGCGAACACACACAGGGCAGTCTGCTTTACACGCTGGGCGACGGACAATGGAATATCCCGGCCTTGCGCGCCCTTCTGGAGACGATCATTCCAGAGCAGACATCGATGGAAGACTTTGAGGTCGAGCACGATTTTCCGAATATTGGTCACCGGATCATGCTGCTGAACGCGCGCAAGGTGCACTACGACAACAATGCCGACGCGACGATTCTCTTGGCCTTCAGGGACGTCACGGCCCGGCGCGCCATCGAGCGCGAGAAGGAAGGGCTTCTCAAGCACATCCTCGCCGCCCTTCAGGGAGAGAAGTCATGAGCGATCTTGTCACACAATCCAGAATGAATGCTGCCGTCGAAGCAGAGGAATACAACCTCGTTGCCACCCTCAAGCCGAAGATCATGATCGACGGCAACCAATGGTGCGTCTTGTGGGGTGAGAATCTACAAGATGGCGTATGCGGCTTTGGCGACACGCCATATCTGGCGATCCTCGATTTCAACAAGGCGTTCCACAATCCAGCGAGGAAGCCATGACCGACACATCACAACCGCAGCCCATCGACACCATAGCCTCAGCATGGGAACCGAGCGAACGGGAGATTGCAGAAGCACAAGCGCAGGTGACGCAGGCGGATCGTGAAGCGGCGGCGGATTTCGTCGAGGGATGGGAAGCCATCTACGAGGGCACTGATTGCGGCCCGACTACCGTGCATGGCGAGTTTCTGCGCACTGGCGACCACGACAGGGAAATGTTGGTCCAAGCCTTCGCCCGCCACCGCCAGCACTCGGATAACGCGCTGCGGGAATTGATCGAACGCGCGGCTGAGATCGTGCCCGATTATTACGTGAATTGGCACGCCGCCGCCCGCGCCGCGCTCGGCGGGCGTTAATCAACTAGTCGGGCGGCCTCGGTAACGGAGCCGCCCGATCCCTTTTCCAACGGCCATGATGAGCAGGCCACCCGCGAACCACCCGAGATAACCGCCAACCATCTCTGGCCAGCCGCCGCCCTTGAGCGCCTGGTCCCAGGCTCCGACCAAACCGCACACGGCCACGGCCACCAGCGAATCACGGATGCCTTCGCGCTTGTACGCGACCACCCCGATCAACACCCACGCTGCGGCCCCCGCCGCCATCACTATGTCGTTGTCCATGTGGCCATGATGACAGCGGTAACGCGCGCGCTCAAGAGGGGCGCCGGGCGTTAGCCATTGGGTTCGGTTCCGCAAGGTTTTTCGTGCCTAATTTTGAGTATGTTAGCCAACCCAAGCCATTGATTTATTTCAATTGTGCAACCCCGGCTCGGGCCTCCACTCCCAAAAAATCCTGACAAGATGTGCTGACGCGCACAAGCCGTTGACGTTGAACGGCTTAGACTTTGCGCACGGCTGATGTATCGTTGTTTCGATTCGATAATCGAGCGGTCGCAGTTCGATGGGTGCAGGCGGCAATGGCGCAGGGGAGCGCCGCCGGTGCAACCCTATGGAGGGATGATTGCGCGCCGAATTCTTCTACGCGTCCACGCTTTCGCTCGCGCTGATGCTGGCGCCCTCACCCGCCGCCGCCCAATCCGCGCGGCCGAGCCTGCAGGAAAGCTTTCGGCTGGGCAGCGGGGGGGGCGTGCTGTGCCGCGTGCAGAACAACAGCGCGGACAAGGCAATTTCGGGGATGTTCGATCGCGCCTGGGTGATCGTGTGCCGCGACGCGGCGCGTCCGATCGGCCAGCTTTACGGTATTCGCAAGGGTGAGGATGCCGCGCAGCGCATCGCCGCCGCGCGCACCGAGCAGGTCAGTTGCGGCGCCGAATCGCAAGGCACCGTCGAAGGGCTCGGCAGCGTCGCGGTCACCGAATGCAAACTGGCGAGCGCGGATGTCGGCTATCGCATCTATCGGTACGACGACGGCAAGGTCACCTGGTTCGCGCAGGGGCTCGCGGGCTATAACAGCGCGCTCCAGCTCGGCCTGCGCACGGTGGTCGCAGACCAGATCGTTCCCGGCGAGATATCCATCGCGACTACGGGCGTGGCCGACCCCGCCGCCTTTGCGCGCATTCAGGCCGGGACGCTCGATCCCGCGCAAACACTCGCCGAAGGCTATCGTCGCAACAATTCGGGCGACTATGCCGAGGCCGCTGAATTCTTCGAAACGCTCCAGCAGCGGCTCGCTGCCGAGGATGCGGTGATGGAGCCGAAGGATGCCGCCAGCCGAGACGAACGGCTCAACGAGTATCTGGTCAACCGCGCGCTCCAGCGCTCCAATCTTGGTGAGTTCGCCGAGGCTGAGGCGCTGTTCGCCGAGGCCGACCGCATCGCGACGCTCGATCCCGTGCAGACGCGGCTGCGCCGCAATTTCGAGGCGCTGCACCTGATCAACCAGCGCAAGCTCGGCGACGCCAAGGCGGTGCTTGCGCGCCCCGTGGTGGCGCTGGGCGAGATCGTCCAGAACGACAATGGCACGATCGAGCTCGGCGACCAGATTTCGGCGGAGATCAACAGCGGGCTGCGCAGCAATCGCAGCCTCGGCGCGACCCAGAGCACCGCCCTGACCCCCGAGGAACGCGCCGGGATCCTCGACGCGCAGGCGCTCCATCTCCGGGGCACGATCCTGCGGATGGAGGGCAGGCCCGCAGAGGGCCGCGCCGAGCTCGAGCGCGGGCTCGCCAACGCGGTTGCGATTCGCGACGGGCGCGTCACCTCGATCACGCGACTGCGCGCGCAGATCATGGCCGAAATCGCGCTGAGCCATGAGGATCAGCGCAATTACGCCCAGGCCGAGGCGGTGCTGCGCGATGCGCTGACGCTGCTCTCCACCAGCTATCCCGAGACACAGGCGATGAACGGCGCGCGAGCGCGCATGGCGGCCTTTCTCGCGCGGCGCGGCCAGCAGGATGAAGCGCTGTCGCTCTATCGCGAGGTGGTGAAGAGCACGACGGACAATCGCGAGGCGGCAACGGGGCTCGCCAACCAGCTCGCACCCTATTTCGCGCTGCTTGCCGAGCTGGCGCCTGCGCGGCCTGAACTTGTGGGCGACATGTTCCTCGCCAGCCAGACGCTGGTGCGGCCGGGCGTCGCCGACACACAGGCGATCCTTGCGCGCGAGCTGCGCGACAGCGGCAGCGAATCCTCGCGGCTGTTCCGCCAGTCGATCACGCTCTCGCGCGATATCGAGCGCGGACGGATGGAGCTTGCGCGGCTTCAGCGCGCCGGGAATCCCGACGCTTCGGTGCGTCAGCTGATCGCGTCGCAGCGGGCGGACATCGCCGCGCTTGCGGAGCAGCAAGCCGCGACCCAGGCGCAACTCTCGGCCTTCCCGCAATATCGCGCGCTGTCCACCGATGCGATGACGCTGGCCGAGCTTCGTGCCGCGCTCAAGCCGGGCGAAGCCTATTACAAGATGGTCGCGGTCGGGCGGCAGGTCTATGCGATCTATGCCGATGCCGAGGGTGCGACCGGCTTCCGCCTGCCGATCTCGACGACGACGCTCGAAGCCAAGGTGGCGGGGCTGCGCGACACCATCTCGATCGAGGAAGGCGGGCAGCGCGTCACCTACCCGTTCGACGTCAAGCTCGCGCATTCGCTCTATACCGACCTGTTCGGTTCCGTGGCGGCGCGCATGGACAAGGCGCGCCACCTGATCTTCGAGCCCGACGGTGCGATGCTCCAGCTTCCCGTCAACCTGCTCGTCAGCGACAGCACGGGAGTCGACGCCTATCTGAAGCGCGTCGAAGATCCCGATGCGGATGCCTTCGACTTTCGCGGCATGGCCTGGCTGGGGCGCGACCAAGCCGTCAGCACCGCCGTCACCGCACGCAATTTCCGCGATGCGCGCCAGACGCCGGCGTCACGGGCATCGCGCCAGTATCTCGGCTTCGGGCAGAACAGCCCGATTCCGGGAGGCGTGCTTCAGGCGTCCGCAGCACGCGGTCCCGGCAGCCGGGGCGGGCTCGACTGCAACTGGCCGCTCAGCGAATGGAACAAGCCGATCGCGGCGACCGAACTGCGCAGCGCGGCCTCGCAGATCGGCGGCGCGGGCACAGACATCGTCACCGGATCGGCCTTTACCGACACCGCGATCCAGGCGCGCGGCGACCTGTCCGATTTCCGCATCCTGCACTTCGCGACGCACGGGCTGGTCACCGCGCCACGCCCCGAATGCCCCGCACGCCCCGCGCTGCTGACCTCGTTCGGCGACACGGGATCGGACGGGCTGCTTAGTTTCCGCGAGATCTATGACCTCAAGCTCGATGCCGATCTCGTCATCCTGTCGGCCTGCGACACCGCGGGCCAGGCGAGCCGGGCGGCGACGCGCGAGGCGGGGCTGACGACGGGCGGCGGCTCGGCGCTCGACGGGCTGGTGCGCGCGTTCATCGGCGCGGGCGGCCGCTCTGTGGTCGCGAGCCACTGGCCCTCGCCCGACGATTTCGACGCAACCGAGCGGCTGATCGCGGGCCTGTTCCAGTCGAGCGCGACCGACAGCGTCGCCGAGGCGATGCGCAAGACCGAGGTCCGGCTGATGGATGAGGCCGCGACCTCGCACCCTTATTACTGGGCGGGCTTTGCGATCGTCGGCGATGGCGCGCAGCAGCTGATCGTCACGCGCTAGGGCGTCGTGGTGGGGGAAGACATCGTCATCGACGGCAGCGAACACCGGCCACGGGGATTGAGGCGCAAGCTCGTGCGCCTGTTCCGCCAGCTCGGCCCCGGGCGACTGGCAGCGACGATCCTGTTCCTGCTCGTCGCACTGCTGGTCGCGCGCTACAGCTGGCTCGTGCCGCTGGCCGGCCAGGCCGAGCGCGCGATGTACGACCTGCGGCTGTCGTGGACCGCGGCGAAGGTCGATCCCGATCCGCGGATCGTGATGGTGGTGTACAATGACGACACGCTGATCGAGACGCGCAAGCGCTCGCCGCTCGATCGCGCCACGCTGTCGCGCGCGCTCGTCAATCTCGATCGCATGGGCGCGAAGGCGATCGGCATCGATATTCTCGTCGACCAGCCGCAGGACGAGGACGAGGAACTGCTCGAGACCTTCCGCTCGATGCGAACGCCGACCTTCCTCGCCTATGCGTCGGCCGAGAGCAATGCCGAGGACATCCAGTTCAACCAGCAAGAATTCCTCGAGAGCTTTCAGAAGAGACTCGCGGATACGCGCGTGAGGCCGGCGAGCATTCGCTTCCAGGTCGATGGGGACAATGTCGTGCGGAGCTGGCCGCAACGGATCGCGGCGCTGCCCCCGCTGCTCTCGGTGGCGATGACGGGCGGCCAATCGCGCTTCGCCGACTATGACCGCTCGATCCGCTTCCGCATCCCCGCCGAGGCCGACCGCGCGGTCTTCGATGCCTTTCCTATTCAGCTTTTCGCCAATGACGACACCGCTGCGGCCTTCGCCGATCAGGTTCGCGGCAAATATGTGCTGCTCGGCGGCACGATCATCGACGTCGACGAATTCGAGACGCCGCTCAGGCCGGTGACGGGCAAGAGCATGTGGGGGCTCGAAGTCCATGCGCACATGCTCGCGCAGCTGCTCGACGATGGCTGGCTCGAAGCGCTGCCGCGCTGGGGAACATGGGGCATCGCCGTGATGGTGGTCGTCGCGGGCGCATTGTCGAGCCTGCTCGGCGGGGCGTGGTGGCGCGTTACGCTCTTCCTCGCGGTCCAGCTCGTCTTCTTTATCGGCTATCCGATCTGGCTGCAGGCAAACGGCACCGACACGCAGAACCTGCCCGCATTCGGCTGGATCGTCGGCTGGGTGATCGCCTTTGCTGCGATCGGCACCGCGGCGCGCGCGGTGGGGTCCGAACAGCGCCGTTTCGCGCAATCGGCGCTCGGCAAATACCTGCCGCGCGATATCGCCAACCAGATCCTTGCCGACCCCGACCGGCTCGCGCTCCACGGCGAAAAGCGCGAAATCTTCGTCGTCTTCACCGATCTCGAGGGCTTCACCAAGCTAAGCCACGCAATCCAGCCGGAAATGGTCGCGAAGCTGCTCAACCGCTATCTCGACATGATGAGCGACGTCGTCCTCGAATATGGCGGGACGATCGACAAGTTCGTCGGCGACGCGGTCGTCGCCTTCTGGGGCGCTCCGATCGCGCGGCCGGACGATGGCGAGCGCGCCGCACGCGCTGCCTATGCGATGTGGCAGGCGGGCGAGAAATTCCGCCGCAGCGTTCCTGAGGGCGTGCCGCCGATCGGCCAGACGCGCGTCGGCCTGCATTTCGGCGAGGCCATCGTCGGCAATTTCGGCGGCGAAGGCCGCATCCAGTACACCGCGCTCGGCGACAGCATGAACACCGCCTCGCGGCTCGAAGCAGCCAACAAGCAACTCGGCTCGGGGGTGATCGCAAGCCGCGAGGCGGTGGAGCGTTCGGGGCTCGACTGGTGGCGACCAATGGGCCGCGTCTTGCTGCGTGGCCGCGCTACGCCCGTCGAAATCTTCGAGCCCGTACCTGAGCTTGCGTCCAGTGACCGTGATCACTTCAGGGCGGTCATGAATCGTATAGCAGATGGTGACAATATGGCGGTGCGGGAACTGGAAAGCCTCGCAAATGCAAAGGGTGACGATGCGGCGTTATCCAACCTGGTATATCGTTTGAAACACGTGGAATCTGGAGGAAGCTATGTTCTCGACTGACCGGATCCTGCTGCGCGGCGCGATCGCGATCGCAGCGCTCACCGGGCTTGGCGGCATCGCGCTTGCCGAGACACTGGTGGTGCGCGCGGGCGGCCCCTCCGCACGCAATTATCCCGCGGGCAAGACGCTGGCGCCCAGTGCGAAGATCACGCTCGTCGCGGGAGACTCGCTGACCGTGCTCGACAGCAAGGGCACGCGTACGCTGCGCGGCCCCGGCAGTTTCAGCGCCGAGGCATCGGCGGGCGCGCAGACGAATACCAGCTTCAGCCGGCTCGTCTCGACGCAGAACAAGCGCCGGGCGCGTACCGGGGCGGTACGCGGTACCGACCAGACCGCGCGGCCCAGCAACCTCTGGGACGTCGACACCGGCCGCAGCACGACGAGGTGCGTCGCCGACGCCACCGGCCTGAGGCTCTGGCGCTCGGACAAGGAAGGCGGTGCCGCACTGACGCTGACCAACGACGCCACGGGCAAGGCGAGCAAGATCGCGTTCCGCAGCGGCACGCAGGAGGCGAGCTGGCCCGCGGAAATGCCCGTCACCGAAGGCACGCGCTACACGCTGAGCCGCGCAGGCCAGGCAGCGCCGGTCAAGATCACCTTCGCACGCTTCACGGGCGATACGCAGGATCCCGCCGCAACCGCCTCGGCCCTGCTCGCCAAGGGGTGCAACGCGCAATACGAACTGCTGGTCGCCGCGCTCGAGCAGCAGGATGGCGCGCTCTGACCGCCGCGGCGCAGGCCGGTGAAAATAAAGGCGAAAATAGCGCGTGAGGCGGGGTTGCGCCTTGCCTCACCGCGGCTTCGCGGGTAACCCCTCTCAGTCTCAAGCACTGCGCATAAGCAGGCAGATCAATGCCTCGATGGTCGCCGGGGCCGGTTCTGGGGATGACGGCTTCAGCGCCACCCCCTGTACTTGCGTAAAGCGCTCCTCCGCCGGAGCGAGGTGACAATTGTTGGGGGCACCGCGCCCTGCCGCGGTGGATGGGGATCTGTCATGCAGTCTGCGCGTTCCGGCGTCGCTTTTCCGATTCTGCTTCTGGGTTCGGTCGCGCTTCCCGCTGTGGCGCATGCGCAGCAGGTCGCACCGACGCGCGAGGAAATCCAGCGCCAGCGCGTGCTGACGCCCGAAGCGAAAACCTCCCCGCGACTGACGGTCGAGGGCGATATCGAGCGCGCGCCCTGCCCGCTCGCCGATCCGCGCTTCGCCGATATCCGCGTCACCATATCCGAGGTGCGCTTCAACAACCTGACCGCGATTCCGGCCGAGGCGCTCAGCGCGTCATGGGCGCGGTATCAGGGCCAGTCGGTGCCGATCGCCACGGTCTGCGAGATCCGCGACGAAGCCGCGACGATGCTGCGTCGCATGGGCTATCTCGCCGCGGTCCAGGTACCGCCGCAGAAGATCGAGAACGGCGTGGTCCAGTTCGACGTCCTGATGGCGAAGCTCGTCGGGATTCAGGTGCGCGGCGACGCCGGACGTTCCGAACGCCAGATCGCGGGCTATCTGGAAAAGATCCGCGAACAGCCGGTCTTCAACATCCACGAGGCCGAACGCTATCTGCTGCTCGCGCGCGACCTTCCCGGCTATGACGTGCGCCTGACGCTGCGCCCGGCAGGCACCGTGCCGGGCGAGGTGATCGGCGAGGTCGCGGTGCTGCACACCCCCATCGAGCTCGACGCCAATATCCAGAACTACGGATCGAAGGATGTCGGCCGCTTCGGCGGTGTCGCGCGTATCCAGTTCAACGGACTGACGGGTCTCGGCGACCAGACCACCTTCAGCGTCTTTTCGACGGCCGATTTCGATGAGCAGGTCGTGCTCCAGGCGGGGCACGCCTTTCGCATCGGCAGCAACGGGCTGACGCTTTCGGGCGATTTCACCTATGCGTGGACGCGGCCCGACATTGGCGGCGGGCTGGACTTCAGGTCGAAGACGCTCGTCGCCAACCTGGCGCTCAGTTATCCGATCATTCGCAGCCAGGACGCCAGCCTCTTTGCCACCGGCGGGCTCGATTATGTCGACCAGAAGGTCAACTTTCTCACCGACCCGCCGACACCGATCAGCAAGGACAATCTGCGGGTCGCCTTTCTCCGCCTCGACTATGACGCGATCGATCCCGACAGTCTGGTAAGCACGCGCGGCTATTCGGCGGCCGAACCGCGCTGGCGCACGGGCGCCTCGCTCGAACTGCGCCAGGGGCTCGACATCTTCGGTGCGAGCGACGCCTGCGGCGACGGCTTCGTCAACTGCGCCTTCCCCAACACGCCGATCAGCCGGATCGACGCCGATCCGACCGCCTTCGTCGCGCGCGCGTCGGGGATCGCCGAGTTCCGGCCCTCCCCGCTGTTCGCGATCAGCCTTGCGCCCCGTGCGCAATGGGCGCCCGATCCTCTGCTCAGCTATGAGGAATTCTCGGCGGGCAACTATACCGTCGGGCGCGGCTATGACCCGGGCTCGATTATCGGCGACAGCGGGATCGGTGTGCAGGCCGAGCTGCGCTATGGCAGCATCCTGCCACACGGTGCGAACGACGTTGCGCTCCAGCCCTATCTCTTCTTCGACGCCGCCAGGATCTGGAACGAGGATACGACGCTGGTCGTGCTCGGGCGAACCAAGCTCTATTCGGCGGGGGGCGGCATCCGCGCGGCCTGGGGCGATCACGCCCGGCTCGATGCGGGCGTCGCGGTGCCGCTGCGCCGTACCGGATTGCAGCTCGGAAAGCCCGACCCGCGGTTTCTCGTCTCGCTCACCGTCAAATTCCTGCCGTGGAGCCGCTGATGCGCATCCCGTCCCAACCCCGCCCAACGCTCCCTGCGAAACTGCCGCGCAAACAGAGCCCGCTGCTCGCCAGCTGCGCGATCGGGCTTGCGCTGGTCGCGGTTGCGCGCGCGCCCGAAGCCAGCGCCCAATCCTTTGACGGTTCGGTGACCAGCGCGACGGGTGCGAGCGTGCTGACATCGCCGGGGCGAACCGACGTCACGGTCACAGCGCCGCGCGCGGTGATCAACTGGCAGCCCACCGACACAGTCGCCGGCGCCGCACCAATCCAGTTTCAGTCCGCGCCGGGGACGCCCACCGACGGCGCCTTCTTCAGCGGCAATGCTGATTATACCGTGCTCAACCGCATCCTGCCGACGGGCGCCGCGACGGGGCGCGCGATCACGCTTAACGGGCGCGTCGTCAGCCAGATCGACCCCGGCTCGGGCGCGCCGGTGACGGGCGGCAATGTCTGGTTCTACAGCCCCGGCGGCATCGCGATCGGCGCCAATGCGACTTTCGACGTCGGCAGCCTGCTGCTCTCGACGCTCGACGTCACCGACGCCGATTTCCTCGATGGCGACAGTTCCTTCAGCTTCAATACGGCCGACGGCAGCACCGCCGCGATCACGATCGCGCCGGGCGCCGTCATCAGCGCGCTCAACGAGAGCAGCTATGTCGCGATGATCGCGCCGCGCGTCGACCAGGCGGGCACGGTGAACGTCAACGGCACCGCGACCTATGTCGCCGCCGAACAGGCGACGATCACCATGCCGGGCGGGCTGTTCAGGATCGACGTCACGCGCGGGACCACCGCGGCCGCCGCGATCTCGCATTCGGGCACGACAACCGGTCCGGGATCGACCGGCGCGGGTGACGCCCACGCGATCAGGATGGTCGCGGTTCCCAAGAACAGCGCGATCACGATGCTCGTCGGCGGCGACCTCGGCTATGCGGCCTCGGGCGCAGGCGTCGTCAACGGCGTCGTCCAGCTCTATGCGGGGTATGACCTGCCCGACGGCACCACGCCGACCGCGGACAATGGCGGGTTCGCTGCGGACATCGCCGTGGCCGGGCCGACGGGCGGCGGCGTGTTCCTGTCGTCCGACCTGATCGCGCGCGCATCACGCGACATCAGCATCGTCGCGAGCGAAGCCAATGGCGGCATCTTCGCGACGGGCGGCATCTCGCTGCAGGCCGATCGCAACGCGATGCTTTCGGCAACCCGCAACTTCACCGTGAACGGCGACCTGACCGTCCGCGGCGCCAGCCTCGCCAGCGGCATCCTCGGCGAGGAATCGGGTTATGGTGGCGTGCTCAACGTCACGGGCAATCTGCTGTTCGATGCCAGCAACACCGGTGCTGCGGGCGGCGGCACGGGCACCGGCGGGATTGCCGGGCTGACCGTGCCGACGGGCTCGCTCAACGTTGGCGGAACGCTCGACATTCTCGCCAACGGCACTGGCGGATCGGGCGGCGGCAACGGCGTTGGCGGGACCGCGCGGCTAGCGGTCACCGGGGGCTCCGTCGATCTGGGCAACATCACGATCAGCGCCGACGGCTTTGGCAATGGCAGCCTCAACAGCCCCGCGCTCAACGGCGGCGACGGCACGGGTGGCCTTGCCGAGTTCACGCAGGGCGGCGGCGATTTCCTCGCCGACTTCCTGTCGATCTCGGCCAACGGCACGGGCGGCGAGAATGACATCAGCCTGCCCGGCGGCAGCGGTGGCGCGGGCGTTGGCGGCGACGCGAACTTCATAAAGAGCGGCGGCATCCGTACCGAGGTCAGCTCGGGTCTCAATCTCGCTGCGCTGGGCAATGGCGGCGCGGCCACCGCAACGGGCGGCAACGCCACCAGCGGCGATGCTGTGCTGCAGGTGACGGGAGCAACCACCACGCTGGGCTTCGTGACGGTCGACATCTCGGCCACCGGCGGCAGCGCGGGCACTGGCGGCACTGATGGCGGCGCGAGCGGCATTGGGCACAGCGCGCGCATTCTCGCGGGCGGCGCAGGCACCACGCTCGACGCTACCGCGGGCATCATCGTCAGCGCCGATGCAAGCGTGGACGCGAACGGCGCGAATGGCGGCGATCTTGCCGCGGGCGCGATCCAGATCGAGGCGCAAAGCGCCGCCACGATCACCGGCGGCGGCTTCAGCCAGTTCTTCGCCGAGGCATTCGCGAGCAGCATCGCCGACCGCACTGGTGCTGCGCGCGGCGGCAGCATCTCGATCGGCGGAGCCGGCGGCAACGTCACGCTCAACGGCTCGGCGCTGCTGAGCGTCGGCGGCTTCTCGGGCGACGCCAATATTGCGAGCGGCGCCTCCGTCGCGGGCAGCGCGACGCTGTTCGCGAGCAATGGCGGCTCGCTCACCTTCGCCAACAACCTCGAAGTCTATGCCGACAGCGTCGGCGGGACTGCGCCGACGGGCTCGAACGCGACGGGCGGATCGATCCTCGCCTATGCGGAAGACGGTACGCTCACGCTCGGCACCTCGGCGCTTTTCTCGGCGACGGGAACCGCGGGCTTCAACACCGGAGGGACCGCTCCTGGCACTGGCACCGGCGGAACGATCACGATCCAGAGCCGCGCCACCGCAGCCGATCTTTCCGCGATCGTTCTCGGCGATTTCGAAGGGTCGGCCGCCGGATTCGGGGTCGAGGAAGGCGACGGGTTCATCCCGACCAGCGGCAGTGCGGGTCACGGCATTGGCGGGGCAATCGCGGTCGAGATGCTCGGCGGCACGCTCAACGCGGCGACGGTCAGCCTCGACGCGAGCGCCTTTGGCGGCGTTTCGCTGTCGACGGTCGGCGGCGCAGCGCCCACCGGGGGGAACGCGACCGGCGGCACCGCGCGCTTCACCATGTCGGGTGGAACCGCCACGGTCGACACGCTTTCGGTCGTCTCCACGGGGTTCGGCGGTGGCGTCGATTCAGGGGCAAGCGATCCGGTTGCCGCGCTCGCGGGCTCGGGTACGGGCGGCAGTGCAACCATCAACACGACCGGCGGCACGCTGAACACGATCGGAATTACGGTGCGGGCGGACGGCTCGGGCGGCGCGGGTGCGTCGTCCTTCGACGGCGCCACGTCTTCCGGCGCCGCGGGGCTTGGTGGCATTGCACGCATGACGATTGGCGGAACGGCCGCGGTCAATGCGGGAACCGTCGACATTCTTGCGATCGGGACCGGCGGCAATGGCGGCGATACCGCATCGGGCCTCGCATCGGCGGGTGGTGCGGGAACCGGCGGGTTTGCCGAGCTTTCGATTCTTGGCGGCACACTGTCGGCAAGCAGCGCGCAGATTTCCGCCGATGGTCAGGGTGGACGCGGTGGCGTCTCGTCGGACACGGGAACGCCCGGCGACGGCGGAATCGGGCGTGGCGGCAGTGCGCGGCTCCGTTCCAAGGGCAATTTCTTCGCAATCACCGATCTCGCAATCGGCGCGCGGGGCCAGGGCGGCGCGGGCGGTTACGAGTTCGGCTATGGCCAGGGCGGCGGTGGTGGCAATGGCGGCACAGGCTTTGGCGGCGGAGCGGCGCTCGAGCTCGACTATGACCCCGTCATTGCATCGCTGCTGATCGATGCCAGCGGCATTGGCGGCACGGGCGGCGACGGCGTTACCGGCGGCAATGGCGGTGACGGCTTTGGCGGCATCAACACCGGTGGCGGCGGCGCCAAGCTTAACCTCAATGCAGGCGCTCTCACCGTCGACACCGCGGTCATCCAGTCGGACGGCACGGGGGGTCAGGGCGGCTTCGGCAGCGCGGGCAGCGGTGGCAATGGCGGCAATGGCACAGGTGGCGACGCGACAATCGCTGTTTCGGGCGCGGGTGCGGTGCTGACACTGTCACCCGACAGTTCGGCAAATGCGACCACGCTTTCGGCCTATGGTGTCGGCGGCGGCGCGGGATCGAGTTCGATCGACCCGCTCGGGATCGGCGCGGCGGGCGGCAATGGCGGCGCCGGTACTGGCGGCACTGTGCGCGTGGACATACTGAATGGTGGCCGCCTGCTCGCGGGCGCCTTTGTCGGGATCGCGGCCGCCGGCTTGGGCGGCCATGCGAGCGACGGCGCGGGTGCGGCGGCGGGCGGCGGCGCGGGTGGAAATGGTGGTGCCGGCACGGGCGGCAACGCGCTGCTCAATCTCGACGGCGGCGTGCTGCTCGCCTTCGACCCCGGGGCTCCGCTCGACTGGATGATCAACGCCAACGGCTTGGGTGGCAATGGCGGTCTGGGCGGTGACGGCGCGACCGGGGGCGCGGGCGGCAATGGTGCCGTCGGTCGTGGCGGCAGTGCGCGGATCACCGCCAACAACGCAGAATATGCGCTCGGCGCGATCCTGCTCGACGCCGAGGGCTTTGGCGGCAGTGGGCAGTTCGGCGCGAACGGCGCCGTGGCGGGCATCGGCGCCGACGGCTTTGGCGGCATCGCGGGCTTCTCCAATAGTGACGACGGCATCAGCCCGCCGACGGGCGCACGCAGCCTCACCTCGCTCACGCTGATCGCCGAGGGCACGGGCGGTCTTGTCGCGGACCAGCCGAGCGGGCTCGATCATGCGGGCCGCGCCGAACTGACCGACACCGCGAGCACCAGCGGCGGTTCGGTGCAAATCGGCGCATTGTCGGCGCTGACGCGCGGCCTTGGCGGTCAGCCCGGCGCGGGCTTCCACCTGACCAGCAGCGGCGGCCCGCTGACCGTCAGCGGCGATGCGTTCATCGACAGCGGCGACATCGCGAACTTCGCATTCGACGGTGGCGGCCGTTTCGTCGTGGGCAACATCCTGTCGGTTCTGGCCAATGGCGGCATCGCCATCACCCACACTAACCCGCCGTCGGGCACATCATTCAGCTCGATCAGCGCGGGCCAGCTCGACTTCGCCACGCCCGGCAATTTCATCGCCGATGCGGCGAGCGTGCTGCGCAGCAATTCCTCGATCCTCATCACCGCGGGCGGGGACATCGCTACGGGCAACCTGTTCGCGATCGATCGCATCAACGCTTATGCCGGCGGCAACCTGACGCTGGGCAATGCCGCGGTCACCGCCACAGTCTTCCCGCCCTTTGGCGGGGCGCCGACGACCGGCGTGATCGACCTGATCGCCGGGAACGGATCGAGCGGTTTCGTGCCCGCCGATCTCACCATTACGGGCACCGTCACCGCGACGGGGCATGTCTCAGCGCAGGCCGGCGGCGACATTATCGTTGCGAGCGGTGCGAACGTGATCTCGGACAACCGCGTCACCTTCCGCTCGGGCGACGACATCCTCATCCGCACGGGCGCGCTGGTGCGTGCGGCGGCCAATCCGCTTCCCGAATTCGGCTATGGCGTGACGGGACCGCTGGACGAACCCGCGCTGCTCGACCTCGACGCGGGGGCGATCGCGGTTGCGCCGGCAGTTCCGGGCAATGTCGCCGCGATCATCGTCGACGGCACGATCGGCGCGCCCGATCGCGCGGTGACGCTGACCGCGGGCGCGATCCAGGCCGACGCCAACGCAATAGATTCGAAGAATTTCTATGCCCAGCTCCGCGGCGTGCCGGCTGCGGGCAGCCCGGCGAACGATGATGGCGGCCAGCTGCGTGCCGATTGCGTCATGGGCAATATCTGCCTCGGTGCTCTGGGTGCGAGCAACATCGTCCAGATCGGCCCCGCAAGCGGCACCGTCGACCTGCCCGCCCGGATCTCGCTCGCGGGCAACATCAACGCCGCCGACATCGTCATCCGCGCGCGCGATGCGCTCGATTTCCACGGCGCCGCCGCGATCCACGGCACCGACCGGCTGTTCCTTGCGGTGTTAGGTGGCAACCTCTCGGGTACCGGCGCCTTCGCGCTGTCGGGCGACAATCTCGTCAACGTCTATGCGGGCGGCAGCATCGTCGCGCCCAATGGATCAATCACCGGCGCGGGCAATCTTGGGCTTGGCGCGAGCGGGAACATCGATCTTCGCACGATAGCTGCGGGCGGGCTGCTCCAGCAAATCGACGGCAATGGCGCAGTGACGCAAACCGACGGGCTGACGCTTGCGGGCGCCTTCCGCGCCAGTACGCTGCTGTCGGTGGGTGGCGGCGATCTGCGGCTCGAGGCAGCGAACGGCATCGCGATCGGCACGCTCCAGATCGCGAACGGCAGCGCGCTGCTGCAGGCGCCGGGTGGCGCGGTCACCGTCAGCACCGACGTCCAGACCGCCGGTGGGGTCACCGCTGACGGGCAGTCGGTGACGCTCACCGCAATCGGTGACCTCATTGTCTCCGATGCGCTCGCCTCCTCGGGCGCGATCACGCTCACAAGCAACACGGGCAACCTCTCGCTCGGCGCGGCCAATGCGGGGACCGCCTTCACCGCCAATGCACGCGGTACCGCGACATTCAACGGCCAGGTCGCCGCGCAGACTATCGCGGTCAGTTCGGGCGACATTGCCATCGGGGGGGGCGCCCAGCTTGGCGTCATTGGTCGCACCACGAGCGTATCGCTGACCAACAGCGATGTGACGCGCCAGACCTTTATCGGGGGTGTTGATACGGCTGCCGGATACAGCCTGTCGGCGGTCGAGATCGGCCGCATATTCGGCAACTCGATCGGCGTTACCGCGCCACGCGTCGCGACGCTGGCGCCGACTTCGGTCGGTTCTACGCGTGCGCCCGATGTGATCGTGGGGGCCTTCACGCTGACGGGGCGTGCGGGGGGCGCGAGCGGCAATCTGGGGTCGGGCACGCTCAGCATCACCACGCCGGGCAAGCTGCGCGTGATGGGCGCGGTACAACTGAACGGACTCACCGCCGCCAACCGCTTCGTGATCACAGCAACCGACGCGTTGGAAATCGACGCGGCGACGGGTTCGATCAGCCTGCGCGATGCGGCGGGCGGGCTAGGCGGCGTGCTCGCGATCGGTTCGGACGATATCATCGCGGCCTCGCTCAAGGCGATCACCGATGTCGGCGCGGCGGGGGCGACGGATGCGATCGACGACCGGCTCGCGGTGAACGATGGCGCGGTCAGCGAGGACGGCTATTTCAGCGCCAACCGTATCGAGGTGACTGCGCGCAACGGCTTCTATGTGCAGAATTCGGGCGCAACCGACGACTTTGCGGATCGCCGCGGCTTCACTGTCGGTACGGGCGGCATGGCGATCACCACGGGCAGCGCCGCGACGCGCATCGTCATCAACGGCCGCCAGAGCGACGGCGCGGGCGGCTTTGTCACCGGCGTCGACCTGATCGATCTTGTCAGCACCAACGGCCGGACCGGCCGCGCGGTCACGGGCATCGACAGGCGCTCGACGATCAATGGGTGCCTGATTGCCAATGCGCTGTTCTGTTCTGGCATCTACATTCCCGAAAGCCCACTCAGCCGCGAGATCTTCGAGGTGCCGCTCGATCCCGAGAGCGCGGAGGAAGCGCTCAACCAGCTCTTCCCGCTGACGCTGATCGAGCTCCGAGATTTCGAGCCCTTCGGCTTCGAGCCGCTGATCGACGAGCCGATCACCGGCGCGGGCAACGACGATCTTTGGGTGCCCGAATGCGATCCCGCGATCGAGCAGTGCGAGAACTGAGCCCCCTCCCTTTCAAGGGAGGGGTTGGGGTGGGTGGCGAGCGCAGCGAGCCGGCAGCTCAATCACTTGCCCCAAACCCCTCCCCTGAAGGGGAGGGGCTTAACGGTTGACGCACGGCGCGTTTGCGGGGATTGGCTTCGCCCATGACCACAGACGTGCCACTCACGCTTTACAACAGCCTCACCCGTTCGGCGGAGATGTTCGCTCCGATCCACGAGGGTGAGGCGCGCGTCTATACCTGCGGGCCCACGGTCTATAACTACCAGCATATCGGCAATATGCGCGCCTACATCTTCGCCGACACGCTGGGGCGGACGCTGAGCTACAAGGGCTACAAGCTCACCCACATCATCAACATCACCGATGTGGGCCACCTGACCTCGGATGCCGATGAAGGCGACGACAAGATGGAAAAGGCCGCCGCCGCCGCGGGCAAGTCCGCGTGGGACATCGCCAAATTCTATACCCAGGCCTATTGGGCGGACATCGACCGGCTGAATATCCGCCAGCCCGAGAAATGGTCGATCGCGACCGACTATGTCCCTGCGATGATCGAATTCGCAAAAGAGATCGCGGACCGGCATTGCTACGAGCTCGACAGCGGCCTTTATTTCGACGTCTCGACGGTGCCCGATTATGGCCGGCTCGCGCGCCATGCAACCGATGAGGGCGAGAGCCGGATCGAGGCGGTGGAAGGCAAGCGCCATTCCGCCGATTTCGCGATCTGGCGTAAGACGCCAGCGGGCGAGGCGCGGCAGATGGAATGGGACAGCCCGTGGGGCCGTGGCGCGCCGGGCTGGCACCTCGAATGCTCGGTGATGTCCGAAGCGCTCCTCGGTCATCCCTTCGACATCCACACCGGCGGCATCGACCATCGCGAGATCCACCACCCCAACGAGATCGCGCAGAACCAGGCGCACGCCTGCTCGGCCGACAGCGGCGCGCGCATCTGGATGCACAACAATTTCCTGATCGACCGCGGCGGCAAGATGTCCAAGTCGTCGGGCGAGTTCCTGCGCTTGCAGCTGCTGGTCGATCGCGGCTTCCACCCCCTCGCCTTCCGCCTGCTGGCGTTGCAGGCGCATTATCGCAGCGAACTCGAATTCTCGTTCGACAATCTCGCCGCCGCGCTGACGCGGCTGAAGCGGCTGGTGATGGCGGCTCAGCCGCTGCGCGACGCCGTCGAGGCCGCGGTTGAGGACCGCCGGCTGCTCGACCTGCTTGCCCGCTTCGATGCCGCGGTTTCCGACGACCTCAACACCGCGATCGCATTGACCGCGCTCGAGGAGGCGGTCGCGCTCAAGAAGGTCGATGCGGGACAGAAGCGCGCTGCGGTCGCGCGCATGGACGCGGTGTTCGGCCTCGATCTGCTCACGCTCGATCGCGCCGCGCTGCGCGTTCGCCCTGCCGATGCGCCGATCAGCGAGGGCGAGATCGAAGAGCAGCTCGCGCTGCGCAAGGAAGCGCGCGCCAACAAGAATTTCGCGGCATCCGACGCGATCCGCGATGCGCTGATCGCCAGCGGCGTCGAGGTGATGGACGGCGATCCGCTGGGCTGGGACTGGGCGGTGCGTCTCGATTGATCCCGGCCGAAGCGCCGCGGTGGGCGGTCAAAACTAGTTGCATCGAGAAACTCATTCTATATCGTCTGGCGCTCGAAAATGGCGGGGCAAGACGACAATGGAGAGCTCGAACCACATGACCAGCATCAACGCCGTATTCCCCGCGCTCGCCCGCCCGCTGATCGAGTCTCACCTGCCGGATGATATCGAGCCGCACTGGTTCATGGCCAAGGACGAGGCGATGGCGCTCGCGCCCCAAGCCGAGATCGGCTGGTTCGACATGTACGACAAGAGCGACATGGCCGAGACGATCGCGCGCGCCGACAAGATGAAGTGGCTCAACTCACTCTATGCCGGCGTCGACGGCATGCCGCTCGAACTGCTGCGCGAACGCGGCACGATCGTCACCAACGGTGTCGGTATCAACGCGATCACCATCGCCGAATATGTGCTGATGGGCATGCTGACCATCGCCAAAGGCTATCGCGAGGTCGTGCGCGCGCAGGATCGCCACGAATGGCTGACCGATTCGCCCGGCAAGGTCGAGCTTTATGGCTCGAAAGCGCTCCTGCTCGGTTATGGCGCGATCGGGAAGCTGGTCGAGGAACGGCTGAAGGCGTTCGCGGTCGATGTCACGATCGTCCGCCGCACCCCCGGCCCCAATACGCTGACCCCCGATCAGTGGCGCGACCGGCTGGGCGATTTCGACTGGATCATCCTCGCCGTCCCCGCCACCCCCGAAACCGAGCGCATGATCAGTGCCGTCGAGCTCGCGGCAATGAAGGCGAGCGCTGTCCTCATCAACATCGCGCGCGGGGCGGTGGTCGATCAAAATGCGCTGATAGACGTGTTGCGGGAAAGGCGGATCGGCGGTGCGTTCCTCGATGTCACCGACCCCGAACCGTTGCCATCCGACAACCCGCTCTGGGACCTCGACAACGCGCATGTCACCATGCATCTGTCAGGCCGCGCGCAGACGCTGATGTTCCAGCGTTCGGCCGAACGCTTCCTGCAGAATCTGGAGTGCTACCGGACGGGCAGGCCGCTTACGCATCAGGTCGACCTCACGCTCGGCTATTGAGCGTGTGACACGCGTTGGAAAGCGCGTTAGACCCTTGCGGGACGGCATAAATCCGGCGTCATGACCGGGTCATTGCCCGCGCACAGGGCACGGTCCGAAAGCAGACGTCGCCATCGAGCGATGGGGGGAGAAAGCGGCATGACCAAGGCGTCCGATCTTTTCATCCAGTGCCTTGAGGAAGAGGGCGTCGAATATGTTTTCGGCGTTCCCGGCGAGGAAAATCTCGATTTCCTCGACAGCCTTTCGCGATCGGAAAAGATCAAGCTGATCCTGACGCGGCACGAACAGGGCGCGGGCTTCATGGCGGCGACCTATGGCCGGCATACCGGCAAGACGGGCGTATGCCTCGCGACACTCGGGCCCGGCGCCACCAACTTCGTCACCGCGGCCGCCTATGCGACGCTGGGCGGCATGCCGATATTGATGGTGACGGGCCAGAAGCCGATCAAGAAGTCCAAGCAGGGCCGCTTCCAGATCCTCGACGTAGTCGACATGATGCGCCCGATCACCAAATATACGCACCAGCTCGCCAGCGCCGACAATATCCCGAGCCGCATCCGCGAGGCGTTCCGTTTGGCCGAGGAGGAAAAGCCGGGCGCGACGCATCTCGAATTTCCCGAGGACGTCGCCGAGGAGCAGACCGACAGCCGGCCACTCACACCCAGCCTCGCGCGTCGCCCCTCCGCGGAGGAAAAGGCGGTGCGTGCGGCGGTGAAGATGATCGAGCACGCCAAGGCGCCCTTGCTCGTCATCGGTGCGGGCGCGAACCGCAAGATGACCGGGCGAATGATCCTCCAGTTCGTCGAGAAGACGGGCATCCCCTTCCTCACCACGCAGCTCGGCAAGGGGGTGATCGACGAGACGCATGCCAAATTCGTCGGTTGCGCCGCGCTGTCGGCGGGGGATTTTGTCCACAAGGCGATCGACGCGTCGGATCTGATCATCAACATCGGCCATGACGTGATCGAAAAGCCGCCCTTCTTCATGAAGAATGGCGGGACCAAGGTGATCCACGTCTCGACGCGGTCGGCCGAGGTCGACCCCGTCTATTTCCCGCAGGTGGAGGTGATCGGCGATATCGCCAACGCTATCTGGCAGATGAAGGAGGACATCGTTCCCCAGCATTGGGGCTGCGAAAAGATGCTCGCCGCGCGCCAGGCCGAAATCGCGCACACCGTCGCGCTCGAGAACGACATGCGCTATCCGATTGCCCCCTGCTACCTCGTGAAGAAGATCCGCGAGACGATGCCCGCCGACGGGATCATCGCGCTCGACAACGGCGTGTACAAAATCTGGTTCGCGCGCAACTATCCCGCGCGCAAGCAGAACACCGTGCTGCTCGACAATGCGCTTGCGACGATGGGCGCGGGACTGCCCTCGGCGATGGCCTCGGCGATGGTCTATCCGCATCGCAAGGTCATGGCGATCTGCGGCGATGGCGGCTTCATGATGAACAGCCAGGAGATGGAGACCGCGGTTCGCCTCGGGCTGAACATCACCGTGCTGGTCCTCAACGACGGCAGCTACGGCATGATCCGCTGGAAGCAGGCCAATATGGGCTTCAAGGACTTTGGGCTGACCTATGGCAATCCCGATTTCGTCAAATATGCGGAGGCCTATGGCGCGCACGGCCATCGCGTCGAAAGTGCGGAGCATCTTCCCAAGCTGCTCGACCAGTGCCTCAACGCCGAGGGCGTCCACCTGATCGATTGCCCCGTCGATTATTCGGACAATGACCGGATATTGAATAATGAGATCAAGGAACTGAGCGCGCAGTTGTAATCAAGCCCCTCCCCTTCAGGGGAGGGGTTGGGGTG